>NZ_VMND01000002.1:0-112213 GCF_013277555.1 Streptococcus sp. k-163
ATCCTGTCTTCCCGATTCATTATAGAGATACCTATGTGTATCTTTTTTATTTTTAAAATTAAGAGAGAATCATTTTGGTTTTCTCTTTTTTGAATTTCAGTAATTCATTCTATAGTCATTTAGTTTTAAAAAAGCGTTTCAAACATTCAAAAAGATTTGGAACTTCCCTTGATAAATCCGTCACTTTCTTTTTCAAGAAACCTCAAGCTTGCTCAATAGGATTCAAATCTGGTGAATAAGGTGGTAGAGGTAAGAAAAATTCTTATCTTGAATGCAAAGCTCATCCAAAATGTTCTTAGGATGAAAACTAGCATTGTCCATGACAATGACATGAGGGCTCTTCAAAACAGGTAGAAGTTGCGTTTTGAACCACTCCACAAAGAAATTACTCGTCATACTTTCCTTGTAAATCATAGAAGCTATAAACTCTCCGTCTACTTGTCCTGCAACAATTGAAGTCCGCTAATCTTTTCATAGACTTTCTCCCCTCTAGGAGCCCGTGCATAAGGACGATAGAGGTAGCGGTCGACTCCTGTTTCATCAATATATACGACTGGTAAATCTTTTAGGTTATCCAAAATATCAAGAAACTCAGCGACTTTCTCTGGATTTTTTTCCTTAAAGCTAATCGTTATTTTTTAAAGTGACATGAATCTGCTTTAAAGCTGCCCATACTGAAGGAACAACACAATCAAAATGTGCCACAATTTCCCGTAAAAAAGTGTCTGGATGAGCCTCTACAAAGGCTTTCAATTCCTCTAAAGGAATCTTCCGCTTTTTGACGACTCGCTTTCTCCGCTCTAAGTGTCCTTGTTCGCGTCTTTCTTTTCCCACGTGAAGAGAGTTCTGACGCCAACATCAAAAACTTTAGTTGCTTCGACATGGCTGTATCCCTCTTTGATGTAATCTAATGCTCCTTGTTTAAAATCTGTACTATATGCAGAGTTTTATTGTAATATGCTTATTTAAAACTAAGAAACTATAAATGAGTATTAGTTTATATTATAGTTTAAATTTGCTATCACTTTGAAGGAAATAACTATAGATTCTTTTCCACCTCATGTTTTATTGTATAGTGTATTTTGCTTGCTTTGAACAGAATCTTTTATGACATTTGTCATATTTTCTAGTGACAGAAGCATCTAACTCTGCTAACTTCAAAAGACTATAATTGAAGTATGAAATGGAGGAATAAAAAAATGAAAGATAAAGTAATTGTCGCAATGAGTTTAGTAACAGCAGGAGTCATGACTTATCTAATGTTCTCAGGATTGGACGAAGGATTCTATCATTTTCCTTGGGAGCTATTTGCAGGATTTGGAATGATGTCCTGGCTTATCCGAGAAGGTTTGAAATTAGTCTCAGATGTGAAAAAGGAGTTTGAAAAATGAAAAAAGCGTTTCTCTATCTTTTTATTGGACTATCACTAGTGGTATGGTTGGTAGAAATGTTTACAGGTTGGTTTGATCAAGCCTTCCTTCACCAATTCATCCGTGGTGCCTGGGGACTAGGATTTATGATTTTTATCGCCTTTCCGGTGGGAAAGGAGTGGCTGAAAGGAGAATATCATGAACATGATTAAGGTAGAAAGCCTAAATAAAAGCATCAAGAGCAAGGCTATATTGAAAGGTATTTCCTTTGAAGTGGCAGAAGGTGAATGCGTCGCCTTGATTGGGCCCAATGGTGCTGGAAAGACCACACTCTTGGACTGTTTGCTTGGAGATAAACTGGTCACAAGTGGTCAAGTATCCATCCAAGGCTTGCCAGTGACGAGTTCTCAGTTAGACTATATTAGAGGCTACCTGCCTCAAGAAAATGTCATCGTTCAGAAATTAAAGGTCAAAGAGTTGATTTCTTTCTTTCAAAGTATTTATCCAAATCCCTTGAATAATCAGGAGATTGATCAACTATTGCAGTTTGACAAGCAACAGAAAGAGCAATTTGCAGAAAAATTGTCAGGTGGGCAAAAGCGTCTCTTCTCTTTTGTCTTGACCTTGATTGGCCGACCAAAGCTAGTCTTTTTAGATGAGCCGACTGCTGCCATGGATACTTCAACCCGTCAACGCTTTTGGGAAATTGTTCAGGAGCTAAAAGCTAAGGGAGTTACCATTCTCTATTCGTCCCATTACATCGAAGAGGTAGAACATACAGCTGACCGGATTTTGGTTTTAAATAAGGGAGAGTTGATTCGTGATACGACGCCTCTAGCTATGCGTAGTGAGGAGATTGAAAAGCATTTTATCCTTCCTCTAGCATACAAGGAAATTGTTGAGCAGTCTAACTTGGTTGAAAACTGGGTACAAAAACAAGATGCTCTGCAAGTAGTCACACGAGAGGCAAATGCTTTTTGGCAACTGTTAGTTCAAGCAGGATGTAGCATACAAGAAATCGAAGTTAATAACCGTAGTTTGCTAGATACAATCTTTGAAGAAACACAGAAGGGAGATGACTAAGATGAAACGATGGATCGCATTAAATAAAATAGAATTTCTATTGACCAAACGGCAACTAGTCTATTATTTATTATCAGTAGGGATGCCGACAGCCTTCTATTTATTCTTTTCAGGCATGTACCAGGAAACACCAGGTGGACCGGCTAATTTTATGCGCGACTACCTCATCTCCATGACAGCCTTTTCCATGATGTCAACAGCTATCTTTTCATTCCCAGTTGTTTTACATACCGACAAGATCAACAATTGGCAGAAAATAATACGTCATAGCCCTGTAAATATGGTAGAATATTATCTATCAAAGATAACAAGTATGATGGTTGATTATTTGGTCTCAATTCTGGTTGTTTTCTCAGTTGGGCATTTTGTAAGAGGTGTGGATATGTCTCTTGGAAACTGGATTGGGGCTGCGTTCTTGCTGATAGTAGGAAGTGTTGCCTTTGTAGCACTTGGCTTAACCCTGACTCTCTTGCCGTCCAGTCAGCTGATGTCTGTCGTGGGCAATCTTCTTTACTTTGGCTTGGCTGTTTTAGGCGGACTCTGGATGCCCGTCTCTTTATTTCCAGACTGGATGCAAGCAATCGGGAAGCGCCTACCAAGCTATCAGTTGATGGAATTGATCAAGACCTTCTTAAATGAGGGTGGCATCAATTTATCAGCCACAGTTTATCTACTTGTTTTTTCAGCAGTTTTGTTTGGTTTGACCATTTACCTTCAAGGTCATAAGGAGAATGCTTAATGCTTGAAAGACTGAAAAGCATACATTATATGTTCTGGGTCAGTTTAATTTTTATGATTTTCCCCATCCTGCCTGTAGTGACTGGGTGGCTTTCTGCCTGGCATTTATTGATTGATATTCTATTTGTAGTTGCGTATTTGGGTATTTTAACAACTAAGAGCCAGCGCCTATCTTGGCTTTTCTGGGGGATCATGCTGACTTATGTAGTTGGGAATACTGCCTTTGTTAATGTTAATTATATCTGGTTTTTCTTTTTCCTATCCAATCTCTTAAGTTATCATTTCAGCTTAGGTGGTTTAAAGTCTTTACATGTCTGGACTTTTCTTCTTGCTCAAGTCCTTGTTGTGGGCCAACTTTTGATTTTTCAGAGAATCGAAGTTGAGTTTCTATTCTATCTACTTGTAATTCTTGCTTTTGTCGATTTAATGACTTTTGGTTTGGTTCGGATTCGTATTGTAGAGGATTTGAAAGAAGCTCAGGCTAAGCAAAATGCCCAGATAAATCTATTGCTTGCTGAAAATGAACGTAGTCGTATCGGTCAGGACTTGCATGATAGTCTGGGACATACCTTTGCTATGCTGAGTGTCAAGACAGATTTAGCCTTGCAGTTATTTCAGATGGAGGCTTATCCACAGGTGGAAAAGGAATTAAAAGAAATTCACCAGCTCAGCAAGGATTCCATGAATGAAGTGCGAACCATTGTGGAAAATCTTAAGTCTAGAACTTTGACATCAGAACTAGAGACTGTGAAAAAGATGTTAGAAATTGCTGGAATTGAGGTGGAAACGGATAACCAACTAGATACTGCTAGCCTAACTCAGGAATTGGAGTCAACGGCTTCCATGATTTTGCTTGAATTAGTGACCAATATCATCAAACATGCTAAAGCGTCTAAAGTCTACTTGAAATTAGAACGGACAGAGAAAGAACTCGTTCTAATAGTGAGAGATGATGGCTGTGGCTTTACTTCTATAAAGGGAGATGACCTCCATACAGTTCAAGATCGTGTTCTTCCATTTTCGGGAGAAGTAAAGGTAATTAGTCAGAAACAACCGACAGAAGTTCAGGTTCGACTACCTTATAAGGAGAGAAAGTAGATGAAAGTATTAGTCGCAGAAGATCAAAGTATGTTGCGAGATGCCATGTGCCAGTTGCTGGCCTTTCAAGCAGATGTAGAGTCTGTCTTACAAGCCAAGAATGGGCAAGAAGCAATCCAACTCTTAGAAAAAGAGTCCGTAGATATCGCCATTCTTGATGTAGAGATGCCTGTTAAGACAGGCCTTGAAGTCTTGGAGTGGATACGAGCAGAAAAGCTTGAAACAAAGGTGGTTGTAGTGACGACCTTCAAGCGCTCAGGGTATTTTGAACGTGCGGTCAAGGCTGGAGTAGATGCTTATGTATTAAAAGAAAGAAACATTGCAGACCTCATGCAAACCTTGCACACCGTCCTAGAGGGACGCAAGGAGTATTCGCCTGAATTGATGGAAGTGGTGATGACACATCCCAATCCATTAACAGAACAAGAAATCGCAGTTTTAAATGGAATTGCTCAGGGCTTCTCTAACCAAGAAATTGCAGACAAACTTTATCTATCCAACGGAACCGTCCGAAATTATGTAACCAATATTCTTTCTAAACTAGATGCTGCTAATCGAACAGAGGCAGCTAATATCGCGAAAGAATCTGGTTGGTTGTGATGATATAATATTTCCCTGGACATTATGTGTTAAAAATGAAATAATTTGTAAATTGAGGAAGGGTCTTAGCTTCCTTCTTTTTGTTTCGTCCAAGGTTGTAGCAAGAGCTAAAATTAAGAATAAAAAAGAAAAATATCTTGACAACCAAGGGGAAAATTTGTTACAATAATAGACGGTACTTTTTACTTTTGGTCTCTCAAGAGTGTACAGGGACGTGCTGACAAATGTTGCAAAAGTACACACAGATGATAGCTGTCACCAAGTGTATCATCACCAAAAATAAAAAAACACAGGAGAATGTAGATGCCTACAATTAACCAATTGGTTCGCAAACCGCGTAAATCAAAAGTAGAAAAATCTAAATCACCAGCTTTGAACGTTGGTTACAACAGTCATAAAAAAGTTCAAACAAACGTTTCTTCACCACAAAAACGTGGTGTTGCAACTCGTGTTGGAACAATGACACCTAAAAAACCTAACTCAGCCCTTCGTAAATTCGCTCGTGTACGTTTGAGCAACCTTATCGAAGTTACTGCCTACATCCCAGGTATCGGACACAACTTGCAAGAACACAGCGTAGTTCTTCTTCGTGGTGGACGTGTAAAAGACCTTCCAGGGGTACGTTACCATATCGTCCGTGGTGCACTTGATACTGCAGGTGTTAACGATCGTAAACAAGGCCGTTCTAAATACGGTACTAAACGTCCAAAAGCATAAGGAAAGGGGATAAAGAGAAATGAGTCGTAAAAATAGAGCTCCAAAACGTGACGTATTGCCAGATCCGCTTTACAATTCACAACTAGTTACTCGTCTTATCAACCGCGTTATGCTTGATGGTAAACGTGGTACAGCTGCTTCAATCGTTTACGGTGCTTTTGAGCAAATCAAAGAAGCTACTGGTAACGATGCACTTGAAGTATTTGAAACAGCTATGGAAAACATCATGCCTGTACTTGAAGTACGTGCACGTCGTGTCGGTGGTTCTAACTACCAAGTCCCAGTTGAAGTTCGTCCAGAACGTCGTACAACACTTGGACTTCGTTGGTTGGTAACAATCGCTCGTCTTCGTGGTGAACACACAATGCAAGACCGTCTTGCAAAAGAAATCTTAGATGCTGCTAACAACACTGGTGCAGCTGTTAAGAAACGTGAAGACACTCACCGTATGGCTGAAGCTAACCGCGCATTCGCACACTTCCGTTGGTAAGATTAAGATACTAAGGGCGTTAAAAAAGCGACTGAAAATTAGGAAGCTTGACGAAGAATCGAAGATTCTAGGAGAGCTTATCTATTTTCCAAGCTTTTAGCCCGGGTTCAAATTAGCTAAATCGATTAGTATTAGCTATAACTCAACTTACCAGCTCGTAAGTTGAAACCAACAATAGCATGAAAACATTGAGAACGGGTAGGTCCTGCCTATCCGTTTTTATTAAAATCATGTTATAATAGAATAGAAATCAAAAATAAATAGGAGAAACAAACCTCATGGCACGCGAATTTTCACTTGAAAAAACTCGTAATATCGGTATCATGGCTCACGTCGATGCTGGTAAAACAACAACTACTGAGCGTATTCTTTACTACACTGGTAAAATCCACAAAATCGGTGAAACTCACGAAGGTGCGTCACAAATGGACTGGATGGAGCAAGAGCAAGAGCGTGGTATCACTATCACATCTGCTGCAACAACAGCTCAATGGAACAACCACCGCGTAAACATCATCGACACACCAGGACACGTGGACTTCACAATCGAAGTACAACGTTCTCTTCGTGTATTGGATGGTGCGGTTACCGTTCTTGACTCGCAATCAGGTGTTGAGCCTCAAACTGAAACAGTTTGGCGTCAAGCAACTGAGTACGGAGTTCCACGTATTGTATTTGCTAACAAAATGGACAAAATCGGTGCGGACTTCCTTTACTCTGTAAGCACACTTCACGATCGTCTTCAAGCAAATGCACACCCAATCCAATTGCCAATCGGTTCTGAAGATGACTTCCGTGGTATCATTGACTTGATCAAGATGAAAGCTGAAATCTATACTAACGACCTTGGTACAGATATCCTTGAAGAAGACATCCCAGCTGAATACCTTGACCAAGCTCAAGAATACCGTGAAAAATTGATCGAAGCAGTTGCTGAAACTGACGAAGAATTGATGATGAAATACCTCGAAGGTGAAGAAATCACCAACGAAGAATTGAAAGCTGGTATCCGTAAAGCGACTATCAATGTTGAATTCTTCCCAGTATTGTGTGGTTCTGCCTTCAAGAACAAAGGTGTTCAATTGATGCTTGATGCAGTTATTGACTACCTTCCAAGCCCACTTGATATCCCAGCTATCAAAGGTATTAACCCAGATACAGACGCTGAAGAAACTCGTCCAGCATCTGACGAAGAGCCATTTGCAGCTCTTGCCTTCAAGATCATGACTGATCCATTCGTAGGTCGTTTGACATTCTTCCGTGTTTACTCAGGTGTGCTTCAATCAGGTTCATACGTATTGAACACTTCTAAAGGTAAACGTGAACGTATCGGACGTATCCTTCAAATGCACGCTAACAGCCGTCAAGAAATCGACACTGTTTACTCAGGTGATATCGCTGCTGCCGTTGGTTTGAAAGATACTACTACTGGTGACTCATTGACAGATGAAAAAGCTAAAATCATCCTTGAGTCAATCAACGTTCCAGAACCAGTTATCCAATTGATGGTTGAGCCAAAATCTAAAGCTGACCAAGATAAGATGGGTATCGCCCTTCAAAAATTGGCTGAAGAAGATCCAACATTCCGCGTTGAAACAAACGTTGAAACTGGTGAAACAGTTATCTCAGGTATGGGTGAGCTTCACCTTGACGTCCTTGTTGACCGTATGCGTCGTGAGTTCAAAGTTGAAGCGAACGTAGGTGCTCCTCAAGTATCTTACCGTGAAACATTCCGCGCTTCTACTCAAGCACGTGGATTCTTCAAACGTCAGTCTGGTGGTAAAGGTCAATTCGGTGATGTATGGATTGAATTTACTCCAAACGAAGAAGGTAAAGGCTTCGAATTTGAAAACGCAATCGTCGGTGGTGTGGTTCCTCGTGAATTTATCCCAGCGGTTGAAAAAGGTTTGGTAGAATCTATGGCTAACGGTGTTCTTGCAGGTTACCCAATGGTTGACGTTAAAGCTAAGCTTTACGATGGTTCATACCATGATGTCGACTCATCTGAAACTGCCTTCAAGATCGCGGCTTCACTTGCCCTTAAAGAAGCTGCTAAATCAGCACAACCAGCTATCCTTGAGCCAATGATGCTTGTAACTATCACTGTTCCAGAAGAAAACCTTGGTGATGTTATGGGTCACGTAACTGCTCGTCGTGGACGTGTGGATGGTATGGAAGCACACGGTAACAGCCAAATCGTTCGTGCTTACGTTCCACTTGCTGAAATGTTCGGTTATGCAACAGTTCTTCGTTCTGCATCTCAAGGACGTGGTACATTCATGATGGTATTTGACCACTACGAAGATGTACCTAAGTCAGTACAAGAAGAAATCATTAAGAAAAACAAAGGTGAAGACTAATTAGTCCTCCCTCTAGAAGGAAGTCACTTAGTGGCTTCCTTTTGTCTTTAGAAAATACCTCTAAATATGGTAAAATAGTAGAAGAATAATGTGAGGAAAATGAATGTCAAATAGTTTTGAAATTTTGATGAATCAACTGGGGATGCCTGCTGAAATGAGACAGGCTCCTGCTTTATCACAGGCTGATATTGAGCGAGTTGTGGTTCATAAAATTAGTAAGGTATGGGAGTTTCATTTCGTATTTTCTAATATTTTACCGATTGAAATCTTTTTAGAATTAAAGAAAGGTTTGAGCGAAGAATTTTCTAAGACAGGTAATAAAGCTGTTTTCGAAATCAAAGCTCTGTCCCAAGAATTTTCAAATCAACTCTTGCAGTCCTACTATAGGGAGGCTTTCTCTGAGGGGCCATGTTCTAGCCAAGGTTTTAAGTCCCTTTACCAGAATCTGCAAGTTCGTGCGGAGGGCAATCAACTCTTTATTGAAGGCTCTGAGGCGATTGATAAGGAACATTTTAAGAAGAATCATCTTCCTAACTTAGCGAAACAACTTGAAAAGTTTGGTTTTCCAACTTTTAACTGTCAGGTCGAGAAGAATGATGTTCTGACTCAAGAGCAAGAAGAAGCCTTTCATGCGGAAAATGAGCAGATTGTTCAAGCTGCCAATGAGGAAGCGCTACGTGCTATGGAGCAACTGGAACAGATGGCACCTCCTCCAGCGGAAGAGAAACCAGCCTTTGATTTTCAAGCGAAAAAAGCTGTAGCCAAACCCAAGCTGGACAAGGCGGAGATTACTCCTATGATAGAAGTGACGACGGAGGAAAACCGTCTGGTCTTTGAGGGGGTTATTTTTGATGTGGAGCAAAAAGTGACCAGAACAGGGCGTGTTTTGATCAACTTTAAAATGACGGACTACACTTCAAGTTTTTCTATGCAAAAGTGGGTTAAAAATGAGGAAGAGGCCCAGAAATTTGACCTCATTAAGAAGAATTCTTGGCTCCGAGTGCGTGGAAATGTGGAGATGAATAACTTCACACGCGATTTGACTATGAACGTGCAGGATGTGCAGGAAGTTGTTCACTATGAGCGGAAGGATTTGATGCCAGAAGGCGAGCGTCGAGTTGAGTTTCATGCTCATACTAACATGTCGACTATGGATGCTTTATCAGAGGTCGAAGAAATCGTTGCGACAGCTGCTAAGTGGGGACACAAGGCGGTTGCCATCACCGACCATGGGAATGTCCAGTCTTTCCCACACGGCTATAAGGCTGCCAAGAAAGTGGGAATCCAGCTAATCTATGGGATGGAAGCCAATATCGTTGAGGACCGTGTCCCTATCGTCTATAACGAAGTGGAGATGGACTTGTCGGAAGCGACCTACGTGGTCTTTGACGTGGAAACGACGGGGCTTTCAGCTATCTATAATGATTTGATTCAGGTTGCGGCTTCTAAGATGTACAAGGGGAATGTCATTGCTGAATTTGATGAATTTATCAATCCTGGGCATCCCTTGTCAGCTTTTACTACTGAGTTGACTGGAATTACAGACGATCATGTCAAAAATGCCAAACCACTGGAACAAGTTCTGCAAGAATTCCAAGAGTTTTGCAAGGATACAGTCTTAGTTGCCCATAATGCTACCTTTGACGTTGGCTTTATGAATGCCAACTATGAACGTCATGGTCTGCCAAAGATTAGTCAGCCAGTGATTGATACGCTGGAGTTTGCTAGAAATCTATATCCTGAGTTTAAACGTCATGGTCTGGGACCGTTGACCAAGCGTTTTGGTGTGGCCTTAGAACATCACCACATGGCCAATTACGATGCGGAAGCTACTGGTCGTCTGCTCTTTATTTTTATCAAAGAAGTAGCAGAAAAACATGGTGTGACCAATCTAGCTAGACTCAACATTGATTTGATTAGTCCAGATTCTTATAAAAAAGCTCGAATCAAGCATGCGACTATTTATGTCAAGAATCAGGTAGGTTTAAAAAATATCTTTAAACTGGTTTCTTTGTCCAATACCAAGTACTTTGAAGGGGTACCACGGATTCCGAGAACGGTTCTAGATGCCCATCGAGAGGGCTTGATTTTAGGATCAGCCTGTGCAGAAGGTGAAGTTTTTGATGCAGTCGTTTCTCAAGGTGTGGATGCGGCGGTTGAGGTGGCCAAGTATTATGACTTTATCGAGGTCATGCCACCAGCTATCTATGCTCCCTTGATTGCCAAGGAGCAGGTCAAGGATATGGAGGAGCTCCAGACTATTATCAAGAGTTTGATAGAGGTTGGAGACCGCCTTGGTAAGCCCGTTTTGGCTACGGGAAATGTCCACTATATCGAACCAGAAGAAGAGATTTACCGCGAAATTATTGTCCGTAGTTTGGGACAGGGTGCTATGATTAACCGGACCATCGGTCACGGTGAACATGCCCAACCAGCTCCTCTTCCCAAGGCTCATTTTAGAACGACTAATGAAATGTTGGATGAATTTGCATTCTTGGGAGAGGAACTGGCTCGTAAATTGGTTATTGAAAATACCAATGCCTTAGCAGAAATCTTTGAACCCGTTGAGGTTGTTAAGGGTGACTTGTACACGCCTTTCATCGATAAGGCTGAAGAAACGGTTGCTGAATTGACCTATAAGAAAGCTTTTGAAATTTATGGAAATCCGCTACCAGATATTGTTGATTTGCGAATTGAAAAGGAACTAACTTCTATTCTGGGGAATGGATTTGCTGTGATTTACCTGGCTTCCCAGATGCTGGTGCAACGTTCCAATGAACGGGGTTACTTGGTGGGTTCTCGTGGATCTGTCGGATCTAGTTTCGTTGCGACCATGATTGGGATTACAGAAGTCAATCCTCTCTCTCCTCACTATGTCTGTGGTCAGTGTCAGTACAGTGAGTTTATCACAGATGGTTCGTACGGTTCAGGATTTGATATGCCCAATAAGGACTGTCCAAACTGTGGTCACAAACTCAGCAAAAATGGGCAAGATATTCCTTTTGAAACCTTCCTTGGTTTTGATGGGGATAAGGTTCCCGATATTGACTTGAACTTCTCGGGAGAAGACCAGCCTAGCGCCCACTTGGATGTGCGTGATATCTTTGGTGAAGAATATGCCTTCCGTGCAGGAACGGTTGGTACGGTGGCTGCTAAGACTGCCTATGGATTTGTCAAGGGCTATGAGAGAGATTATGGCAAGTTTTATCGTGATGCAGAGGTGGAACGCCTCGCTCAAGGTGCAGCTGGTGTCAAGCGGACGACGGGACAACACCCGGGGGGGATCGTTGTTATTCCTAACTACATGGATGTCTACGATTTTACGCCTGTCCAATATCCAGCAGATGACGTGACGGCTGAATGGCAAACGACTCACTTTAACTTCCACGATATCGATGAGAACGTCCTCAAACTCGATGTACTGGGACACGATGATCCGACCATGATTCGGAAACTTCAGGATTTGTCTGGGATTGACCCTAATGAAATTCCTATGGATGACGAAGGCGTGATGGCCCTCTTTTCTGGGACGGCTGTGTTAGGGGTAACACCTGAGCAAATCGGAACGCCTACGGGCATGCTGGGGATTCCAGAGTTTGGAACCAACTTTGTTCGAGGGATGGTCGATGAAACCCATCCGACGACTTTTGCAGAATTGCTTCAGCTGTCTGGTTTGTCCCACGGTACCGATGTGTGGTTGGGAAATGCCCAAGATTTGATCAAGCAAGGAATAGCGGACCTATCGACTGTTATCGGTTGTCGGGACGACATCATGGTTTACCTCATGCATGCGGGTCTGGAGCCTAAGATGGCCTTTACCATCATGGAACGGGTACGTAAGGGCTTGTGGCTCAAGATTTCAGAAGAGGAACGCAATGGCTACATCGAAGCTATGAAGGCTAATAAGGTGCCAGAGTGGTATATCGAGTCTTGTGGGAAAATTAAGTACATGTTCCCTAAAGCCCATGCGGCAGCCTACGTTATGATGGCCTTGCGTGTAGCCTACTTCAAGGTTCACCATCCGATTTATTATTACTGTGCTTACTTCTCTATCCGCGCCAAGGCTTTTGATATCAAGACCATGGGTGCGGGCTTGGATGCTATCAAGCGCAGAATGGAAGAAATCTCTGAAAAACGGAAGAACAATGAGGCCTCTAATGTGGAGATTGACCTCTATACAACTCTTGAGATTGTTAATGAAATGTGGGAACGTGGTTTCAAGTTTGGGAAGTTAGACCTTTACCGTAGTGATGCGACTGAATTCATCATTGACGGAGATACACTGATTCCACCATTTGTCGCTATGGATGGTCTGGGAGAGAACGTTGCTAAGCAGTTGGTGCGAGCGCGTGAAGAGGGAGAATTCCTCTCTAAAACAGAACTACGCAAACGTGGTGGACTCTCATCAACCTTGGTTGAAAAGATGGATGAAATGGGGATTCTGGGCAATATGCCAGAGGATAACCAGCTGAGTTTGTTTGATGATTTGTTTTAAAAAAAATTAACAGACGGACAAATATTGTCCATCTGTTTTGTTATACTTATAGTACAAAAGAAAAAGAGGTTTAAATGATGAACAATACAGGATTAGATAACAAATATCAATTTAAAAATTTTCTAGAAAAAGATGGTAATACTTTCGCAAAGAACGGGGCTGTAGCTATAGTAGAAAACTTAGGATTACAATATAATCCCCTTTATATTTATGGGGAATCAGGTTCAGGAAAAACACATCTCCTGCAAGCTATTGGTAATAAGGTTCTTGAGAATAATCCAGAAAAACGAGTAAAATACATTTCTGCTGAAAACTTATTGGAAAATGAGCTAGAAATACAAAAAGTTAGAAGTGAGGAGTTTGATCTCCTAATCGTTGATGATATCCAGATATTGGGAGAAAAAGATGATATGATTCAAGAAAAATTCTTTAATCTTTTTAATTCTCTACATGTTAAGGATAAGCAAATTGTTTTATCTAGTGACTCTGAACCAGATCAATTGAAAAATGTTCAATCTCGTTTGATTGTTCGTTTTAAGTGGGGAATGACAGTGTGTCTAAGATCGCTTGAAGATTAACAAAAAGGACTTCAAATGAATGATCAAGAGAGATTACTAACCATCTTTTTACGCTTACAGTTTGGGACTCCGTTAGGAAAAAAGCAACTGGTTCAGGAATTTGAGGTTAGTGAAAAGACGATCCAGAGAGATTTTTCGCTACTCCGTGATATTTTATCTAGTAACACCAGTTATAGTGGAGATTTGCTTTATAACCGTAAGACGAATAAGTATTGTTTAGCAAGTAAGTCAGTTTTTAATAAAAAGGATATTCTCGTTATTTCAAAGATTTTATTGGAAAATCGAGCACTGAATCGGTCAGAAATTGATAGCTTACTAAAAAATTTACTGGTCTTAGTTCCCCGTGATGATCAGAAAGAAATTGAACAGATTATTGGTAGTGAAAAGCTTAATTATGCTCCCTTAACGGATCAGCAAAATAGAATAGAGAAAATATGGAATTTATCAGAAGCTATTTTGCATGAACAGGTTCTAGATATTATCTATCAAAAACCTTATTCTGAGTCTTCTAAGAGGCAGACTGTTTTACCAGTCTCTCTTTACTATGATAGTCATTATTTCTATCTGGTTGTTTACCAGTTGAAATATGCTACTTATATTACTTTAAGAGTAGACCGTATCCAGTCATGGTCTCTTAGTGGTATAGAGAAACCCTCTATTTCTTATCGAGATAGATTTAGAGATGGCGACATTCGTAACGAGAGAGTGGATGCTTTTATCGGGAAGAAAATCAGTATTGAAATCGAGTACTTGTACGATCCGACTATTGTGATGGATCAATTTCCAAATGCAAAAATAGTTGGGAAAAATGGCGATTGGACTCATTTTCAGTTTGAAAGTCAGCATACACCGGGGCTTAAACGCTGGTTACTGGGACAAGGGGAAGCAGTTACTGTTTTGTCTCCTCGGATTTTAGTAGAGGATATGAAGCAGACAGTTCAAGAAATGATAGATAAATATAGATGAGGATAAAATGACTATTCAATTTACTTCTAAAAAGGTTGGAGAACTATTGAAAGAAGGGGATTTACGGATTCCTTCTTATCAAAGACCATATAAATGGAACAGAAAACATATCCGTAATCTTTTTTATGATTTACGAGATGCTATGGGGAAAAAGGAATATCAGATTGGTTCCGTTATCTTGCATGAAAATGATGGATACTTAGATAATGTTAGATACTTAGATATTGTCGATGGACAGCAACGGCTAATTTCTATTTCCTTGTTTCTTCATTTATTAGATGATTTAGGGAATTATAAGGGTGCGAATCAACTGCTGAGTGCTGAATTTGGAGAGCTATCTTGCTATCATGCGAGTGAAAATTATAATGAGTGGGAAAATTTAACACAATTGGTTGGAGGAAATCAGGCAAAAGACATTTGCAATTTTTTATTGGAAAATTGTTCTGTCTCCGTGATTACTATGCCACAGGAACGATTATCAGAGGCCTTTCAGTTATTTGATTCTCAGAATAATCGTGGAAAATCTTTAGAACCTCATGATTTACTCAAAGCCTATCATCTGCGCAAGCAAGATTCAGAAGATGAAAAGATTGTTGAAAAGTGGGAGCAATTTGTAGAAGATAAAGATTTAAGTCTCAAAGAGTTGTTTGATAAACATCTTTTTCGTATGAGACGTTGGTCGCGAGGAGAGACAGGATTGACAAACAAGCGTTATGGTTCTTATCTCCGTTTTACAGAGGATTTTATTGACGATTTTAAAGGTGTTGATTTGAATCAGAACTTCCCATATCTAGAATTGTATCGTCATATTGAAAATCTCCCCATGTCAATTACTATGCCAATCATTGATGGAAGTAAATTTTTTGAGTATATTGAATCGGCCCATGAAACTATTAGAGTTCATAAAAAATTTTTAAATGAAGAGTTAGGATTTTCTGATGAACCTGAAGGGGAAGAAAAAAATCTAGCTTATCCAGAAGGTATGTCAAACATTTACAATAGCTCAAAAGGACGCTACCTCAAGTGTCACAATATATTCTTAAATATTTGTTCACTTTTTGCAGAGAGATTTGGAAAAGATGAGCTATCAAAGGAGATAGTAGAGACCTTGTTTATTTGGTCTTATTACCCACGAGTTAAGTCTAAAGCTATATATGATGCAACGGTAGGGAAATACGCCGCTGGTGGAAGTTTTAGACAAAAAGAGACTCAAAAGTTATTTCAACTTTTATCCCATGCTGTTACTCCGAATGATTTCATGATCAAGATAGATAGAGAATTATTTGAAAATTATACTGTGGACAAGATTATAGAAGAGGAAAAAGATAAATGGTAGAAACACATATAAGCTTATCAGTTAATCGTTTGTTAAATGAAGATACCTATGCTATTCCTCTTTATCAGAGAAATTTTGCTTGGACTTATAATGAAATCGAGCAGTTATTGAATGACGTAGCAGATGCTTTTCAAGAAAATAGAGACAATTATTATATTGGAACATTAGTCGTTAATAAAGAGAATGATATTTTCAAAATCATAGATGGGCAACAACGAACAACAGCCCTTAATTTGATTGCCTTAGCTTTGAAGCATGAGTTTGGTTTTGATAGATTGAAAGCTGTCAATCTTACCTTCCCAGCTAGGAAGAAATCAAATAAGAATATTCAAAAGCTATTTACCAAGAAAAAAATTTTAGAGGGTGATGAAAATGAACTGACTAGAGGCTACGGACATGCTAAAGACGCATTGAAAAAAGTGCTAGAGGAGCGCCAGCTTAATCCTCAGTTTTTCGTTGACTATCTTTTTGAGAATGTCATCATTTTTCGGAGTATACTTCCTGAGGATTTAGATTTGAATCTTTATTTCGAACGTTTCAATTCTCGAGGAGAACAACTAGAGGCTCATGAGATTCTTAAGGCGCAAATGATGGCTAAGTTCGGTACAGATCAAGAAATGGCGCAAAAGTTTGCAAGGATTTGGGATGCCTGTGCAGAGTTTGATAAGCCGGTAGCAAGTCAGTTTAAGATACGACGGAAGAGAGCAGATGACTTTCAAGAACGTGAACGTATTTTTGGATGGCATTTTACAAATTATTCATTTCATAATATTTATAATGATATTGATTTTCATCAAAATGAAAGAAGAAAGTTATCAGATATATTAGGAAAAAAGATAAATGAAAAAAATATAGAAGTAGAAAAAGACTTTGGCGATTATACTACAATCATTGACTTTCCAACATTCTTACTCCATGTATTGGCAATTGCGGAAGGTAAGAAGACTGATGAGATTCAACTAGATGATAAGAAACTCTTAGCACTATTTAATATAAAAAATAAAGATAAAACTTGGGTTATTGAATTTAGTGAATTTCTTCTTAGAATAAAACACATTTTCGATAATTACATCGTTAGAAATTCGAATATGGACTCTTCAAGTAGAAATAAGGATGAATGGTTTTTACAGAAGGGGACTTATTATGAATATCAACCAAATGGAAAATCTAAAGAGCATTATATAGTAGAAGAACGTTTTACTAATAATACGTTTTCGGATTCGGAAATTAACCAAAACATCATTCTTCTCCAATCCATGTTTGCTGTGACCTTTACTGCTAATCGTGATAGTCGTTGGTTATATGAAATCTTGCAATTCTTGTTTAACCATATTGAAGAGTTAAATCAAGCAGAATTTGCTAGTCTGTTTAAGGATTTTCTTGAGAAAATGGCAGTGAGATATGCTGAGGAAAGATTGTTTACTGAAGAAAAAAGTATCAAAAAATATGGTGCAATTCCTGTTTATGCTTTTAACTTTGTAGATTATGTTTTATGGAAAAATCGTGCTGAATTAGAGAAAGAGTACAAGGATATTAATTTTGATCATTTCAAATTTGCATATCGTCGCTCCATAGAGCATTGGTATCCTCAGAATCCAAATGGACATGATGGAGAGAGCCAATTACCTGTTGAGTTTTTACATTCCTTTGGCAACCTTTGTATTACTACCGATAGTCAGAACTCCAGGTTTGGCAACTCCTATCCAGAGGCTAAATTAGAACAATGGGAAAGAGAAGGGATATTCCATCGTCAGAGTTTAAAATTACAGATGATGGCAAAGATAACTTCTAAAAAAAATAGATGGGATATTGGTGAGATTCAATCTATGGAAAAAGAAGTGGAAAGGTATGTACAAAATTTTTGTAATAGCTAATTAAAACAAGCTTCAGTAAGCTTGTTTTTTAAAATACCAATATATGTGATATACTAGAAAGGGAGGATATTTCATGAAACTAAGAATCTTTGCGGAAGATAAGCCAGCTAAGAAGGTGTTTGAATATCAATTAGAACTTGCTGATCAGACAATTCTTCTATCGACAGCACTCTTGTCTGGTGCTATTGCTTTGGCAGGATTATTTTCTGCTTTGAAAGAAAAATAAAAATAGAAAAGGACAAATAAAATGGTTTTACCAAATTTTAAAGAAAATCTAGAAAAATATGCGAAATTATTGGTTGCGAACGGAATCAACGTGCAACCTGGTCACACTTTGGCTCTCTCTATCGACGTGGAGCAACGTGAGTTGGCTCACTTAATCGTCAAAGAAGCTTATGCCTTGGGGGCGCATGAGGTGATCGTTCAGTGGACAGATGATGTCATCAACCGTGAGAAATTCCTCCACGCACCGATGGAACGTTTGGACAATGTGCCAGAATACAAGATTGCTGAGATGAACTATCTTTTGGAGAACAAGGCTAGCCGTCTTGGGGTACGTTCTTCTGATCCAGGTGCCTTGAACGGTGTGGATGCTGACAAGCTTTCAGCTTCTGCTAAAGCTATGGGACTTGCCATGAAACCAATGCGTATCGCAACGCAATCCAATAAGGTTAGCTGGACTGTAGCAGCCGCTGCTGGACTTGAGTGGGCTAAGAAAGTCTTTCCAAATGCAGCGAGCGACGAAGAAGCAGTTGATCTCCTTTGGGACCAAATTTTCAAAACTTGCCGTGTCTATGAAGAAGATCCTGTTAAGGCTTGGGAAGAACACGCTGCAATTCTTAAGAGTAAGGCAGATATGCTTAATAAAGAGCAATTTTCAGCCCTTCACTATACAGGGCCAGGGACAGATTTGACCCTTGGTTTGCCGAAGAACCACGTTTGGGAATCGGCTGGTGCTATCAATGCACAGGGAGAAGGATTCTTGCCAAATATGCCGACAGAGGAAGTTTTCACAGCGCCTGATTTCCGTCGCGCAGATGGTTATGTCACTTCTACAAAACCGCTTAGCTATAATGGAAATATCATCGAGGGAATTAAAGTAACCTTCAAGTATGGACAAATCGTGGATATTTCAGCTGAGAAGGGTGATCAGGTCATGAAGGACCTCGTCTTTGAAAATGCGGGTGCGCGTGCCTTGGGTGAATGTGCCTTGGTACCAGATCCAAGCCCAATTTCTCAGTCAGGCATTACTTTCTTTAACACCCTTTTCGATGAGAATGCGTCAAACCACTTGGCTATCGGTGCAGCCTATGCGACTAGCGTCGTTGGTGGTGCAGAGATGAGCGAAGAAGAACTTGAAGCTGCGGGACTTAACCGTTCAGATGTTCACGTGGACTTTATGATTGGTTCTAATCAGATGGATATCGATGGTATCCGTGAGGATGGAACACGTGTACCACTCTTCCGTAACGGAGATTGGGTAAATTAAGGAGATAATATGTTAGGAAGTATGTTCGTTGGTCTCCTAGTGGGATTTTTAGCAGGTACTCTGACCAACCGTGGAGAGCGAATGGGATGTTTTGGAAAAATGTTTCTAGGCTGGATTGGTGCCTTTATAGGCCACTTGCTTTTTGGGACTTGGGGACCGATAATAGCAGAAACCGCCATTATTCCGGCAGTACTAGGTTCCATGATTGTCTTAGCGATTTTCTGGAGACGAGGAAGTTAATTTCTTAAACCTGATACTCAATGAAAATCAAAGAGCAAACTAGGAAACTAGCCGCAGGTTGCTCAAAGCACTGTTTTGAGGTTGTAGATAGAACTGACGAAGTCAGCTCAAAACACTGTTTTGAGGTTGCAGATAGAACTGACGAAGTCAGTAACATATATACGGCAAGGCGACGTTGACGCGGTTTGAAGAGATTTTTGAAGAGTATGAAACGAAAAGGAGGTTGGTCATTGTACCAGCCTCCTTTTGAGTATGATATAATAGTTCTATGAGATTAGATAAATTTTTAGTTGCCTGCGCTGTGGGGAGTCGGACTGAGGTCAAAAACTTGCTCAAGGCTGGGCGCGTGACGGTAAATGGTAAAAAAGAAAAATCAGCTAAACTACAGATTAACGAAGAAAGAGACCAGATTCATTTTGATGGTCAAAAACTAGAGTATGAAGAGTTTGTTTATTACATGATGAACAAGCCCAAAGGTGTTATTTCAGCGACTGAGGATCCCAAGCACAGAACCGTTCTGGATTTATTGGATGACTTGGCGCGGAGCAAGGAAGTTTTCCCAGTAGGGCGCTTGGATATTGACACGCATGGTCTTTTGCTCTTGACTAATGATGGCAAGCTTGCCCATACTCTTCTTTCACCTAAGCGTCATGTGGACAAGACTTATCAGGCTCAGGTCAAGGGAATGATGACCCGAGAAGATGTGGAGACATTTGCTGAGGGTATTCCGCTCAAAGACTTTACCTGTCAACCCGCTAAACTGGAGCTTGTTTCCATAGATACAGAAAAGAATCAAAGCCAAATCCGTGTGACCATTGCAGAAGGGAAGTTTCATCAGATCAAGCGTATGGTTGCCTACTGTGGTAAGGAAGTGATGGACCTGCAACGTTTGACTATGGGAACTCTAGTATTGGATGAGAACCTAGAACGAGGGGAATGGCGCCGCTTGACCAAGGAGGAATTGGAAAATCTTCTTGCTAGTATTGCTTAATCTGCTTTATATTCGAAAAAGGGGAGGGACAATGTCCTTGCCTTTTATGTTTTTCAGTTGCTTCCTTTGTGAAAAGAGTTATAATAGACTGTAGAATAAAAGGAGGAATCTATGAACGCGATTCAAGAATCATTTACTGATAAACTATTTGCCAACTATGAAGCAAATGTCAAATACCAAGCGATTGAAAATGCTGCTAGCCACAACGGAATTTTTGCAGCTCTGGAACGTCGCCAAAGCCATGTAGACAATACACCTGTTTTCTCATTGGATTTGACCAAGGACAAGGTAACCAACCAGAAAGCGTCTGGTCGTTGCTGGATGTTTGCAGCCCTTAACACTTTCCGCCACAAGCTCATCTCGCAATACAAACTAGAAAACTTTGAGTTGTCACAAGCTCATACTTTCTTCTGGGACAAGTATGAGAAATCAAACTGGTTCTTGGAGCAAGTCATTGCGACTGCAGACCAAGACTTGACGAGCCGCAAGGTTAAATTTCTACTCCAAACACCACAACAAGACGGTGGTCAGTGGGATATGGTCGTTTCTCTCTTTGAGAAATATGGTGTCGTACCTAAATCAGTCTATCCTGAATCTGTTTCATCTAGTAGCAGCCGTGAGCTTAATGCCATTCTTAATAAATTACTTCGTCAAGATGCTCAAATCTTACGTGACCTCTTGACTTCAGGTGCTGATCAAGCAACTGTTCAGGCTAAGAAAGAAGACCTCTTGCAAGAAATCTTTAACTTCCTTGCAATGTCACTAGGTCTCCCACCACGTAAATTTGACTTTGCTTATCGTGATAAAGACAATAACTACCAAAGCGAAAAAGGTATCACTCCACAAGAGTTTTACAAGAAATATGTCGACCTTCCATTAGAAGACTACGTTTCTGTGATCAATGCTCCAACTGCTGATAAACCATATGGCAAATCATACACAGTTGAGATGTTGGGAAATGTCGTTGGTAGCCGTGCAGTTCGCTATATCAACGTACCTATGGAACGCTTGAAAGAATTGGCGATTGCTCAAATGCAAGCAGGAGAGACTGTTTGGTTTGGTTCTGATGTCGGCCAGCTCAGCAACCGTAAAGCGGGAATCCTTGCGACAGATGTTTATGACTTTGAATCAAGCATGGACATTCAACTCACTCAAGACAAGGCTGGACGTTTGGACTACAGCGAAAGCTTGATGACCCACGCCATGGTCTTGACAGGTGTTGATTTGGATGAAAATGGCAAAACAATCAAGTGGAAAGTTGAAAACTCATGGGGAGACAAGGTCGGTACAGATGGTTACTTTGTTGCTTCAGATGCTTGGATGGACGAGTACACTTACCAAATTGTTGTTCGTAAGGAATTACTAACAGCAGAAGAACAAGCTGCCTATGAAGCAGAACCAATCGTCCTTGCACCATGGGATCCAATGGGTGCCTTGGCTGAATAAATGAGATATAAAAAGAACGGTTCTATAATTTTTAGGGTTGATGGAAATTTTCCACCAACCCTATTTTAGTGTATACAAAAAGGCCAACATCCATTATATTAAAAGCGCTGAAACCTAAAACAAAAGGATGATGACCATATGAACAATATACTAGAAGCTACACTACAAATCAAAGATAAAAACATTATTTGGGATAATAAAGTTCAAGAGAAGATATTTAAAAAGAGAAAATCTTTATTTTATGCAGCTACTTATACGCATAAACCAGAATTTTGTACCGTTTGTGGGTGTGTTAGCCGAAATAATAATATCGTTAAAAACGGCACGAAAACATCTCGTATCACTCTCTGTTCTGTTTCAGGCCTAGCGGCCTACTTAAATCTACGCAAGCAGAGATTTCTCTGTAGAGAATGCGGCTCTTCATTTACCGCAGACACTAGTCGAATCGTAGAAAAACACTGTCATATCTCTAAACGCTTAAAAAACGAAATTAAATCAAAAATAAGTGAAACAGTATCTGAAACCTATCTTCCGATAGTAATATGAGCTTCATTATTTGTGATAGCACTACACACAAGCTGGTCGATGTTGTACGAGATAGAAAATCTTACAGCTTGAAAAAGTATTTTCATCGTTTTGAGCCTAAGACTAGATTAAAGGTAAAAACTATCTCCATCGACATGTACTTACCGTACATTCAATTAATAAAAGAAATGTTTCCTAACGCTAAAATTATCATTGATCCTTTTCATATCGTACAAGCCTTAAATAGAGAATTAAATCGAACTCGGGTACGTGTCATGAATAAGCATCGCTATAAAGACTCTAAATTATATCGAAAGTTAAAACATTATTGGAAGTTAATTTTAAAGAACTCTAATGAACTTCAGAACTATAAATATAATCGTTATAAGCTTTTTGAAAGCTTCATAACAAGTAAAGGAATCGTAGATTATATCTTAGAAAAAAATCCATCTCTTAAAAATGATTATGAGGTTGTACATTCACTTCGTGAATGTATACAGGATAGAGATTATATAGAATTCAAGGAAACGATTGAAGCAGCTACGCAATTAGACCTATCTCCTGGTTTAAAAAGAGTATTAAAGACTCTTATGACTTACTTGCCATATATTCAAAATACTTGTGAGTATCCAACTAGAACAAATGGCCCTATTGAAGGAATAAACAATAAAATAAAAGTGCTTAAAAGAAATGCCTACGGCTTTAGAAACTATTACCATTTTAGAAATAGGATTATTTTAATAACAAAAATGTTTGGCCCAAAACAAAAAGGAATTAAGCAACAATTAGTTGCTTAATCCCTTCCTAAATTTCTTCATCAACACTATTTGACAAAGAGCCCTTTTTTAGTGCTCAAAATAGCACTCAATTTTAAATGGATTTGGTGTTCAAAAAATATAATCAAATGCAACAAACTAATTTCATTTTTAATAGGCACAATTAATTTTAGAAGATAGTACGAAAAAATATTGACTATTTTCTTTAGAATGTGTAAAATTTAGATAGATTATTTAAAGTGAGGTTTTTTTATCTTGTCTATATTAAAGAAGAAAGTTAATATGTTTAGTGTACTATTGAATGTGGTATTAATAGCTATTATAGCTATTGGAGTGCTATTTTTCTTACCTAAGGAACATAAATCAGAAGTCAAATCGTCAATTAATATCGAAAGTATTGAAAAAGTGAATGAAGTTGTATTTTTGAATGCGGGAATTAATGAAATTATTTCTGAAACAAAAACAACTCAAGTTTTTGGGTTTGATGTGCCGTTCTCTAAAAAAGCAGCATTAGTAATTTTAAATTATAAAGCTAAATTTGGAATTAAAAGTAGTGTAAAGGTTGAACAAATAAGCGAAAAAGAATATAAGGTTATTGTTCCAAAATTGGAAGTAATTGGTGTTGAACTTTCAAAAGATAATCCTTATGATTTATATGATAGTCATGGAGAGTTATTAAGTGGAACTACAGAAGATATTGATACTGGGAAATTGGTCGCTAACCAACTTTCTAGTGATAAACAAGCAGAGTATTTAGATAAATTTAAGAGTGAAATTAAAGAATCTGCAATCAATTATTATAAAACAATATTTTCTTCAATGGATTCTGAAGTAAAAGTAACTATAGAATTTACAGAATAATTTTTGAAATACAAAACCCTGGCCATCTCTGGTCAGGGTTTTGTGTGGTTCTATAATTTTTAGGGTTGATGGAAATTTTCCACCAACCCTATTTTAGTGTATACAAAAAGGCCAACATCCATTATATTAAAAGCGCTGAAACCTAAAACAAAAGAATGATGACCATATGAACAATATACTAGAAGCTACACTACAAATCAAAGATGCACACAATGAAGGTGTTACATTCCATTTCTTAGAGAATATTAAAGAAGTATTGCGTGATGAGAGTGGGAAAGTAACTGGTGTAAAGGTTATTACAATGGAACTTGGTGAATCAGATGAAAGTGGAAGAAGATCAACGCATGAAGTGGCAGGTAGTGAACATATTATTCCATGTGACCTTGTCGTTGCAGCAATTGAACAAAAGTAGACTTTAGTGTTCTAGATGAAAGGTAAAAATTTGACTTTCGGTCAACATCAGAATACAATAGAAATGAACTAATAACAGGGGATGCATATTTAGGTCCTCAATCTATCGCAACCGCAATTAAAGGCGGGTGAGAAGTTGCGACAGAAGTACATGAATCGTTTAAAGAAAACACATAAATAACTTGTGGTGCCTTTCGTTTTTTTACTGGGAAAATTAAGGAACTATAGTTATAAATCATTAAATATATTAATATATTAACATGCGTATATTTATGGGAAGAAGGTTATGTCATCTATAGTTGTACTTCTGACGATAAGGTTGTTCGTGTACCAAAGGAAATTAAAGGTAAACCTGTTATCGCAATTGGAGAACGTGGTCTTGCGAACTTGAAACATTGTGAGGCAATCGTTTTACCAGATACAGTACGATATATTGGAAAAGGTGCGTTTACGATTGACAATAAGTTAAAGTATGTCCACTTTGGTAAGTCAATAGAAACAGTAGAAGATGATGTTTTCAACTCTGATAGTTCATTAGAATCAGTTGTATTCCCAGAAGGAACAAAGAGTATTGGAACATTAGTATTTTGGGGGACATCATCAATTAAATCTATTACAATTCCAGCAAGTGTAACAGAAATTACAGAATACTTCTATTTTGTGGATAACTGTAACCCAGATGTAGAAATCCATACACCTAAGGGATCAAAGGCAGAAGAAGTAGCTAAAGCAATGCAACTTAAAGTAGTAAATGACTAAAGGGGAATAGTATGAACAAAAAATTACTATCAGGCTTAGGGACTGACCCCAAAAAGTGAGAATTTAATAAAAACACCCTAGGGCTACCGTCTTCGGTATTCAACCGGAGACAGGTAGTCCAATTTTTGTTGGATTCTTTTTTCATTAGGTTCTTCATCAACACTATTTGACAAAGAGCCAAAAGAATCAGGTGATAAACCTGATTCTTTTTTTGTTTGTACATTCTCACCAAGATTACATGATACCGAAGAAACGAGCTGCGATACCTACTGCAAAGAGAGCAAGGATGATTGAGATTGGTGATACTTTTTTCTTAAGCAACCACATGCAAAGGAAAGTAAGGAGAAGTCCCATTAATCCTGGAATCAATGAGTTCAACTGACCTTGGAGAGTTTGTGGTTGAATCTTGTCTAAGCTCAATCCACCAAGTGCTTGACCAAGGATACCTTTCAATTCAGCACCTGATACAGGTCCTTCTGGGAAGTTGATGTAGGCACCTTCAGCTAATTGTTTACCAGGAAGGTTAACAGTGAAGTTGATCGATACCCAACGTTGTACAAGAACAGCAAGGATGAACATACCAAGGATAGAAGCTCCTTTAGTGATGTCTTTCAAGATACCACCAGACATGTCTTTAGTGATTTCAGATCCAGCTTTGTAACCAAATTCTTGTGTGTACCATAGGAAGGCCATACGGATCGCATTCCATCCGAAGAAGAAGAGAAGTGGGCCAACCAAGTTACCAGATGCAGCAAGTGATGCACCAAGAGCTCCAAGGATAGGACGAACTGTAAACCAGAATACTGGGTCACCGATACCAGCAAGAGGTCCCATCATACCGATTTTAACCCCTTGGATAGCAGCGTCGTCGATTTCAACACCGTTAGCACGTTCTTCTTCAAGTGCAAGAGTAACCCCCATGATTGGAGCAGCTACGTATGGGTGAGTGTTGAAGAACTCAAGGTGACGCTCAAGAGCAGCAGCTTGGTCTTCTTTAGTAGTGTACAATTTTTTGATAGCTGGGATCAATGAATAAGCCCAACCCAAGTTTTGCATACGCTCGTAGTTCCAAGAACCTTGAAGGAATTGTGAACGCCACCAAACTTTTTTACGATCTGATTTTGATAATTGAAGTTTTTCAGTCATGATTGTTCCCCTTTCTAGTAGTCTTCTAGGATATCACCGATTGGGTCGTTAGAAGTTGCAGCTCCTCCGCCACCGTTACCACCTTGTTTTGAAAGGTTAAGGTAGATGAAGGCAAGGGCAACACCGACTACACCAAGGGCAATCAAAGTCAGTTGAGAAATGGCAGCAAAGGCAAAACCGATTGCGAAGAATGGCCATACTTCACGAGTTGCCATCATGTTGATAACCATAGCGTAACCAACGGCAACGACCATAGCACCACCGACAGCCATACCACCGTTCAACCAGTCTGGCATCAATTTAAGAGCATCTTGAACGGCAGAAGCTGGGATAGCGATAAGGAAGGCAGCAGGGATAGCAATACGAAGACCTTGAAGAAGAAGTGCGATAAAGTGAGCACGCTCAACAGCTGCAATATTTCCTTCTTTAGCAGCAGCATCGGCAGTGTGAACCAAACCAACTGAGATTGTACGAACAATCATAGTCAAGAAAAGTCCAGCTACGGCAAGAGGGATAGCTGTTGCTGTTGCAACGGCGATACCTTCAGTAGTAAAGTTGCCACCTTTAATCAAGATGATTGCTGCAGCAACAGATGCAAGAGCAGCATCAGGAGCTACGGCAGCTCCGATGTTTGCCCAACCAAGGGCGATCATTTGAAGTGATCCACCAAGCATAACCCCTGCTTCGAGGTTACCAGTTACAAGACCGATAAGGGTACATGCGACGATTGGTTGATGGAATTGGAATTGGTCGAGGATACCTTCAAGACCTGCAAGGAAGGCAACAACTACAACCAAGACAGCAGAAATAATTGAAATATCTGACATGGTTTTATTCCTTTTCTATTTAATGATAATAAAGTGAAAAATTTTCTTAGAATTCTTCGATAGTTACTGATGTCTATTATTGAACGTTGGCTTTGTTAATCAAGTCAAACAAATCTTTTTTGGTGTCGTTTGGTACTTTACGTACGTCAAATTCAACACCGAGGTCACGCATTTTTTCAAATGTAGCAACGTCATCTTTGTCCATAGACAAAACGTTGTTGACCATTGTTTTACCTGTTGAGTGAGCCATTGATCCTACGTTAAGGGTCTTGATTGGCACGCCACCTTCGATTGCACGAAGGGCATCTTGAGGTGTTTCAAACAAGATAAGGGCATGTGTTTCTCCAAAGCGTGGGTCTTTTGAAACCTCGATCAATTTTTGAATTGGAACCACATTGGCTCTGACATTATTTGGAGCTGCTTGTTTAATCAATTCTTTACGAAGGTCGTCGTTTGCAACGTTATCTGAAGCAACGATGATACGATCTGCTTTTGAATCTGGAGTCCAAGCAGTTGCAACTTGACCGTGAAGTAAACGAGTGTCTAGACGGGCAAGATTGATTTTCAGTTTACCATCACCGATAACAGTTCCTTCTGGGATAGCAGCTTGGGCAACTGGAGCAGCTGCAGCACTTGCAACTTCTTCAACTGGATTTAACTCTTCTGGAAGAGCTTTGATGCCATCTTTGGCTTCTTTGATAATATTCGCAGCGACTTTTTCCACGCCTGCTGTAGCGTCCATGAGGCGCTCTGTATAGGCTTGGATTAACATCGGTAAGTTAAGTCCTGTGATGATGGCAAACTTACGATCAGGATTTTCTCCCATTACGCGACTAGCTTGGTTGAATGGAGAACCACTCCAAAGGTCAGCCAAAACTAGTACCTCATCTTCTGCGTCAAATGCAGCCACAGCGTTGTTAAATTTAGCATATAGGTCATCTGGACCTTCATTTGGCATAAAGGTTACAACTTGAACCTTTTCTTGTTCACCAAAAATCATAGATCCTGACTGATGAATACCTGCAGCGAATTCACCGTGGCTCGCAATAATGATTCCGATACTCATTATTGTCATTCCTCCTTTTTGTTTTTTCAGTTTTCATTTAAGAAAACTTTAAGACTAGATAAGTATAAACCGTTTTCATATAAAAATCAACTATTTAGCATAAAAAAATAAAAAGGCTTTCTTTAAAAGTGTTGATATATTAAGTTTTGGAGGAGTTTTTTGATTCCTTATTTAAAAATTTAATATAAAAAAGTTGGAAGCGCATTCCAACTTTTAAAAAAGATTTTTATTAAATTAGTGGGTGAAGTCGAGTACCATACGTCCTTGGATTTGACCTTTTTCCATTTCGTCGAAAATTGCTACAGCGTCTTCTACTGGACGTTTTTGGACAACTGGGGCTACCAAACCTTCTGCACCGAATTGGAAGGCTTCCTCCAAGTCTTTACGAGTTCCAACAAGAGAACCGATAACTTGGATTCCATCTAGAACGGTTTTAACAATGCTGAGTTCCATCATTTCAGAAGGAAGACCGACAGCGACGACACGACCACCAGCACGAACTGAGTCAACAGCCTGATTGAAGGCAACTTTAGATACAGCAGTTACAACAGCTGAGTGGGCTCCTCCATCTGTTTTTTCTTTGATTAGGCCTGGTACATCTTCAACTTCGAGGCCGTTAATAACAATGTCCGCACCCACTTCTTTTGCAAGGGTAAGTTTATCATTGTTGATATCAACTGCGACAACATGAGCGTTGAAAACTTTTTTAGCATATTGAACAGCGAGATTACCAAGTCCACCAGCACCATATAGAACAACCCATTGGCCTGGTTCAACTTTTGCTTCTTTAATAGCTTTATAGGTTGTTACACCAGCACATGTGATAGAAGAAGCTTGGGCTGGATCAAGTCCGTCAGGAACTTTGACAGCATAGTCTGCAGTTACAATACACTGTTCAGCCATACCACCGTCTACTGAGTAACCAGCATTTTTTACTGTACGGCAAAGGGTTTCGCGACCAGTTGTACAGTATTCACAAGTACCACATCCTTCAAAGAACCAAGCAACGCTGACGCGGTCACCAACTTTAAGACTTTTAACATCTGGCGCAATTTCTTTAACGATACCAACACCTTCATGTCCTAGGACACGCCCCGGCACCTGACCGAAGTCACCATGGGCAACATGGAGGTCAGTGTGGCAAACACCACAGTATTCAATTTCTACAAGTGCTTCCCCAGTTTCAAGTGGACGGAGTACTTTTTCTTCAATAGCAACACCAGTGCTTTCTGGATTTACAACAACAGCTTTCATAGCTATCCTCCTTGATATTGGCCGAGAACAGGGACAACGGGACTGGATTGATTTTTTCAACAGAGTCGAGTGTGACGAGCTCTCTTGTATTTATATGTGAATTATATCACAAAAGAAAGCCTTTTCCAAGGTTTTGGAGGCAAAAAGTCGAATAATCGATTAACCGGTTGATGAGACTGTGAAAAGAACACAAAGACCAGCCTGCAAGCTGGTCATACTCTTCGAAAATCTCTTCAAACCACGTCAGCTTCGCCTTGCTGTATATATGGTTACTGACTTCGTCAGTTTCATCTACAACCTCAAAGCAGTGCTTTGAGCAACCTACGGCTAGCTTCCTAGTTTGCTCTTTGATTTTCATTGAGTATCAGTATAGGTTATAAGAATAAGTCTTGTAGGGTTTTGGCAACCCCGTCTTGGTCGTTGGTCAGGGAAATTTGCTCATCCGCATAGGGGAGTAGCTCTGGATTGGCATTTTTCATGGCATAGCCCTTTCCAGCAAAAGCTAGCATTTCGGTATCATTGTGTTCATCTCCAAAGGCAATCAAATCCTTTTTGTCACGGTTCATTACCTTGAGCAAGTAGTCCAAAGCGAAGGCCTTATTGACTCCTTTTGGGGTACATTCAAGGATATTGAGAGGACCTCCCCAGGTATTAATAGACAGTTGATGCTGGTAGAAGGCGTTCATTTCTTTTGCCAGGGCATACTTGTCACTGGCTCTGGTCTGCAAGAGAATACAGTTAGGGTTCTTGGTCACCAATTCAGGCTTGAATTGATCTTCAGGTTGGAAAGCTTCTACGCCAAATAGTTTGGGATTGGCAATTTCTTCATTAGGATTTGTAATGTAGAATTTTTTACGGTATTCTCCAGCGATAAAATCGGCTTGAATGTCCTCTGAACGTCGAACCATATCTAAAAGATATTTTTTGTCTACCGTTAAACACTTTTCAAAGTCCCAAACTTGGCCTGGTAAATGAGTAAGGGAGCCGTTGAAATTAATCATAGGAGTGTCTAAGCCTAATTCATGGTAGAAATCTTTTGACATGCGGTAAGGGCGACCTGTCGTAATAATAATCTGATGCCCTTGTTCAGCAACTTTTTTAATGGTTTCTTTGGTAAAGTCAGAAATCTGACTGTCTGAGTTGAGCAGGGTTCCATCTAGGTCAACTGCAATAATTTTTTTCGTCATATGAACCTTTCTAGTGTCTTTCCAGATAAGATGTCTACTATTATAACAAAAAGCAGAGAGAAAAGCAGATTCCAAACAAAAAAGAAATTCCATCATTTTATTAAATAAATTAAACAAATATATTGAAAAAGTGAATGATAAATGATATAATTCTATTATTGTTCGTAAAAATTAAAAGGAGATTGATAATGGACAAATTATTTAAACTAAAAGAGAACGGTACAGACGTTCGTACAGAGGTTCTCGCTGGTTTAACAACTTTCTTTGCAATGAGCTATATTCTCTTTGTAAACCCACAAATTCTTTCGCAAACAGGAATGCCTGCTCAGGGTATCTTCCTAGCAACGATTATTGGTTCTGTGGTAGGAACTCTTATGATGGCTTTTTATGCTAACTTACCATATGCTCAAGCACCAGGTATGGGACTGAATGCTTTCTTTACCTTTACAGTTGTCTTTGGACTTGGTTATTCTTGGCAAGAAGCCTTGGCTATGGTTTTCATTTGTGGTATTATTTCATTGATTATTACTTTGACAAATGTACGCAAAATGATCATTGAATCCATTCCTACTGCTCTTCGTTCAGCTATTTCAGCAGGTATCGGTGTTTTCCTTGCCTATGTAGGGATCAAGAATGCTGGACTTTTGAAGTTTACGATTGATCCAGGTAACTATACTGTTGTAGGAGAAGGGGCTGACAAAGCTCAAGCAACGATTGCAGCAAACTCTTCAGCGGTTCCAGGATTGGTTGACTTTAATAACCCAGCTGTTTTGGTAGCTCTTGCAGGACTTGCCATTACTATCTTTTTTGTCATCAAAGGCATTAAGGGAGGGATTATCCTTTCTATCTTAACAACAACAGTTCTTGCAATTGCAGTAGGTTTAGTTAATATTTCTAGCATTGATTTTTCAAATAATCACTTGGGTGCTGCGGTAGAAGATTTGAAGAAAGTTTTTGGTGCAGCTCTTGGTTCAGAAGGTTTGGGAGCTTTGATTTCAGATACAGCTCGCTTACCTGAGACTCTTATGGCTATTCTGGCCTTCTCGTTAACAGATATTTTCGATACAATTGGTACTCTAATTGGTACTGGTGAAAAAGTTGGAATCATTGCTTCTAAAGGTGAAAACAAGGAATCAGTTAAATTGGACAAAGCTCTTTATTCTGATTTAATTGCTACAACAATTGGTGCAGTAGCTGGTACTTCAAACGTGACGACTTATGTTGAGTCTGCTGCTGGTATCGGTGCAGGTGGACGTACTGGTTTGACAGCCTTGGTTGTAGCTATCTGTTTTGCGATCTCAAGCTTCTTTAGCCCACTTTTAGCGATTGTACCAACAGCCGCTACAGCTCCAATCTTAATTATTGTTGGGATTATGATGTTGGCTAGCTTGAAAAATATTCATTGGGATGATATGTCTGAAGCGGTTCCTGCTTTCTTCACATCTATCTTTATGGGATTCAGCTACTCTATCACTCAAGGGATTGCAGTTGGTTTCTTGACTTACACTTTGACTAAGATTGTCAAAGGTCAAGCTAAAGATGTTCATGTCATGATTTGGATTTTGGATGCCTTGTTTATCCTTAACTATATCAGCATGGCCCTATAATAGAATTACCCAGGGGGATTTCCCCCTTTTTTTAATACAAAGTCTAGGAGATGAATGATGGAAGAGAAAAGTATGTGGAAAGAATTGTTGAATCGTGCAGGTTGGATTTTGGTCTTTTTGCTAGCGACAATTTTATATCAGATTCCTTTGGCAGTTACTTCCATTTTAACTTTAAATGCAGTACCACTGTTACAGTCAGGGCTGATAGTTGCTGGTATTTCAATTGTGGTTTTAGCGCTATTTATTATTGGAGCTCGTAAAACGCAGTTAGCAAGTTTTAATTTTTCTTTTTTTAGAGCTAAGGATTTGGCACGTTTAGGCTTGAGTTATTTAGTCATTATCTGTTCAAATATAATTGGTTCTATCTTGTTACAACTGTCAAATGAGACGACAACAGGGAATCAGTCTCAGATTAACGACATGGTTCAGAATAGTTCTCTGATTTCTAGCTTCTTCTTGCTAGCCTTGCTTGCTCCGATTTGTGAGGAAATCTTGTGCCGTGGAATTATTCCTAAAAAGATTTTCCGAGGTAAGGAGAGCTGGGGATTTGTAGTTGGTACGATTGTCTTTGCTTTATTGCATCAACCAAGTAATTTACCTTCTTTATTGATTTATGGAGGTATGTCGATCGTTCTGTCTTGGACGGCTTACAAGACCCAACGTTTGGAAATGTCTATCTTGCTTCACATGATTGTTAATGGGGTTGCTTTCTGTTTGTTGGCTCTTGTGGTGATCATGAGTCGGACATTAGGGATTTCTGTTTAAGATTTTTGACAATTGCTTACTTGTTTCTACTGGGAAAAAGATGAATGCAATCGTGTCCATCTTTTTCTTTTTATGGTAAAATAGAGAAATAATATGATGAAAAGCCTTGAGGGAGTGACCGATATGTCAAGTAAAGCCAATCATGCAAAGACAGCTATTTGCGGAATTATCAATGTAACCCCAGACTCCTTTTCGGATGGTGGTCAATTTTTTGCTCTTGAGCAGGCACTCCAGCAGGCTCGTAAATTGATAGCAGAAGGGGCTAGTATGCTCGATATCGGCGGAGAATCGACTCGGCCGGGAAGTAGCAGTAGCTATGTTGAGATAGAAGAGGAAATCCAGCGTGTTGTTCCAGTGATTAAAGCGATTCGCAAGGAAAGTGATGTCCTCATCTCTATTGATACTTGGAAGAGTCAGGTGGCAGAGGCTGCTTTGGATGCTGGTGCCAATATAGTCAATGATATCACTGGTCTTATGGGTGATGAGAAAATGGCCCATGTGGTTGCTAAGGCTGGTGCGAAAGTAGTCATTATGTTTAATCCAGTCATGGCGCGACCTCAGCATCCTAGCTCGCTCATATTTCCTCATTTCGGTGTTGGTCAAGCTTTTACAGAGGAAGAGTTAGCTGACTTTGAAAAAATGCCAATCGAAGACTTGATGGAGACTTTCTTTGAACGAGCCCTAGCGAGAGCAAATCAAGCTGGAATCGCACAAGAAAATATCCTGTTGGATCTAGGAATCGGCTTTGGTCTGACCAAGAAAGAAAATTTGCTTCTTTTACGGGACCTGGATAAACTACATCAGAAAGGATATCCAATCTTTCTCGGAGTGTCGCGCAAGCGATTTGTCATCAATATTCTTGAAGAAAATGGTTTTGATGTCAATCCTGAGACAGAACTTGGTTTCCGCAATCGAGACACGGCTTCGGCTCATGTAACTAGTATCGCTGCGAGACAGGGTGTAGAAGTGGTGCGAGTGCATGACGTAGCTAGTCACAAGATGGCGGTTGAAATTGCCTCCGCTATTCGTCTGGCTGATGAAGCGGAAAATCTAGATTTAAAACAATATAAATAAGATGAAAGAATTTGAAAATAATCAGTGGATTGCCCACTATCGGACGGATCAACCGCATTTTGGCTTGGAACGAATGGTGGAACTGTTAGCTTTGCGTGACAATCCCCATCTCAAACTCAAGGTCATCCATATCGGAGGGACCAATGGCAAGGGTTCGACTATTGCTTTTTTGAAAAGTATGCTAGAAAAGCTAGGGCTGAGAGTTGGTGTTTTTAGCTCGCCCTATCTCATTCATTACACAGAGCAGATTAGCATCAATGGGGAATCTATCCCAGAAGCGAAGCTAGAAACCCTCATGGAATACTATCAGTCTTTGCTGGAGGGAGAAGCGGCCGCTAATTTACAGGGCACAACCGAGTTTGAGATTATCACAGCCATAGCCTATGACTACTTTGCCTCAGAGCAAGTAGATGTGGCTATCATGGAAGTGGGCATGGGTGGACTCTTGGATAGTACCAATGTCTGCCAGCCTATTCTAACAGGCATCACGACTATTGGACTGGACCATGTAGCCCTTCTTGGTAACACTTTAGAAGCCATAGCAGAGCAGAAAGCTGGTATTATCAAACAAGGTATTCCCTTGGTAACAGGTCGTATCGCTCCAGAAGCTTTGGCTGTGATTGACCGCATTGCGGAAGGGAAAGATGTACCGAGACTTGCCTACGGGGCAAATTATCAGGTTCGTCATAAAGAAAGTGTGGTGACAGGTGAAGTCTTTGACTATACCAGTGCTGTCAGACAAGATCGCTTTCAGACTGGCCTACTTGGTTTGCACCAGATAGAGAATGCTGGGATGGCCATAGCTTTACTTGATACTTTTTGTCAAGAAGATGGTCGAGAACTAGCAAGCAATGACTTGCTTGCTCAGGCCTTGGAAGAAACAGGTTGGCCAGGGCGTTTGGAAATTGTGTCAAGAGATCCCTTGATGATTTTGGATGGGGCTCACAATCCCCATGCCATAAAGGTTTTAATAGCAACCTTGCAAGAACGCTTTGCGGATTATCGTAAGGAAATCCTCTTTACTTGTATCAAAACCAAGGCCTTGGAGGATATGTTGGATTTGCTGGGGGCAATACCAGATACCGAGCTTACCCTGACACACTTTGACGATAGTCGGGCGACTGATGAAAGCATGCTGGAAGAGGCGGCTAAGTCTAGAAATCTCAACTACCAAGGTTGGCAGGATTTTCTAGAGCAGAAATTGACATATAAAAAAGAAGAGAAACAAACAGTTAGGATTGTCACAGGTTCCTTGTATTTCTTGAGCCAAGTGAGAGCCTATCTGATGGAGAGGAAGAACGAGAATGGATACACAAAAGATTGAAGCAGCTGTAAAAATGATTATCGAGGCTGTGGGAGAGGACACTAACCGCGAGGGCTTGCAGGAAACACCTGCTCGTGTGGCTCGTATGTACCAAGAGATTTTTTCAGGTCTTGGTCAAACAGCGGAGGAACATTTGTCAAAATCTTTTGAGATTATTGACGATAATATGGTGGTAGAAAAGGATATCTTTTTCCATACCATGTGTGAACACCACTTCTTGCCATTTTATGGTAGAGCGCATATTGCCTATATTCCAGATGGCCGTGTGGCAGGTTTGTCTAAGCTAGCTCGTACGGTTGAAGTTTATTCGAAAAAACCACAAATTCAAGAACGTTTGAATATCGAAGTGGCCGATGCCTTGATGGAGTATCTAGGTGCTAAAGGAGCCTTTGTTGTCATTGAGGCGGAACATATGTGTATGAGTATGCGTGGTGTCAGAAAACCAGGCACTGCAACCTTGACGACAGTAGCTCGTGGTCTATTTGAAACAGATAAGGACCTCCGAGATCAGGCTTATCGTTTAATGGGACTATAAAAAGAATCCGCTTTGGGCGGATTTTTCTAGAAAGGAATCATTATGGATCAACTGCAGATTAAGGATTTGGAAATTTTTGCCTATCATGGTCTTTTTCCTAGTGAGAAGGAATTGGGGCAGAAGTTTGTCGTTTCAGCCATCTTATCCTATGATATGACCAAGGCGGCTACAGACTTGGATTTAACAGCCTCTGTCCATTACGGAGAACTGTGTCAGCAGTGGACGACTTGGTTTCAGGAAACAACTGAGAACTTGATTGAAACGGTAGCCTACAAACTGGTAGAACGTACTTTTGAGGTCTATCCTCTTGTCCAAGAAATAAAGCTGGAACTGAAAAAACCTTGGGCGCCAGTGCATTTGCCACTAGATACTTGCTCGGTAACCATTCATCGCCGTAAGCAACGGGCCTTTATCGCCCTAGGAAGCAATATGGGAGATAAGCAAGTAAACTTGAAGCAAGCCATTGATAACATGCGAGCTCGTGGTATCCATATTCTCAAAGAGTCTAGTGTCTTAACGACGGAGCCTTGGGGTGGTGTTGAGCAGGATAGCTTTGCTAATCAAGTGGTTGAGGTTGAAACCTGGTTGCCTGCCCCAGTGCTATTAGAGACCTTGTTAGCCATTGAGTCAGAGATGGGACGGGTGAGAGAAGTGCATTGGGGACCTCGTTTGATTGATTTGGACTTGCTCTTTGTGGAGGACCAGATCCTTTATACAGATGACCTTATCTTGCCTCATCCTTACATAGCGGAACGCCTTTTTGTCCTTGAGTCCTTACAGGAAATTGCACCTCATTTTATCCATCCTACATTAAAGCAACCTATCCGTAACTTGTATGATGCTTTGAAAAAATAGAAAAAACTCTAGTTTTCAGTCACTTGCAACTGAAGGCTAGAGTTTTTATACTTTTCGAAAATAAAATTCAAACCACGTTAGCTTCCATCTGTAACCTCAAAACAGTGTTTTGAGCAACCTGCGGCTAGCTTCCTAGTTTGTTCTTTGATTTTCATTGAGTATTAAAATAGGTCATTTTCTTCTGGGAGGAGGATAGTTTCTCTACCGTCCATATCTAAAACCAGTACTCTCGGGGGATAAAGAGGGTCAAAAGAATGGTTAAAGTCAAAATCAATAGCTGTAGGGAGATGTTGACTTGAAAAATGGAAGGTAATTTTTCCTTGGTTATTAAGCAATTGAAACTCGAGTTCTTCTTCCAATTCAAAGACATTTTTTAAGAAGTGGTCAATAATATACCAAAAAGAGTCAATGACATCATCAGGCAAGCTGGTAACAATGCCAAAACTAGCCGACCGCATGTGGGTATTGGTAAAAGCCATATCTTTGCCTCCTTTCTTTTTCCTTATCATACAGCAAATAGGATTAAAAATCAAGAAAAGGTGATTTTTTCTTCATAAACATAGTTTTCTATGAAATTTTTTTCAAACAATCTTCAAAAAATGCTTGAAAGTGTTTACAAATAGTGATAAAATGGAATAAGTAGAATCATGAAAACGAAATTTTCATACCGTCTCTTTTTTGGAGTCTCGTGAGGTATGATATAGAAAGGAAATGGAATGAATACAGACGATACAGTAACGATTTATGATGTCGCCCGTGAAGCAGGAGTTTCAATGGCGACGGTTAGCCGTGTAGTCAATGGCAATAAGAATGTAAAAGAGAATACTCGAAAAAAAGTGCTTGAGGTGATTGACCGTTTGGATTACCGTCCAAATGCAGTGGCGCGTGGTCTGGCAAGTAAAAAGACAACCACTGTCGGTGTCGTGATTCCAAATATTACCAATGGCTATTTTTCAACGCTTGCTAAAGGGATTGATGATATCGCTGAAATGTACAAGTACAATATCGTCCTTGCTAATAGTGATGAGGATGATGACAAGGAAGTTTCAGTGGTTAATACACTGTTTTCTAAGCAAGTGGATGGTATCATCTTTATGGGCTACCACTTGACTGAAAAAATTCGTTCAGAGTTTTCTCGTTCTCGAACACCAGTTGTTCTTGCAGGGACAGTGGATGTAGAACATCAGCTTCCAAGTGTCAATATTGACTACAAACAAGCAACGATTGATGCAGTAACCTACCTTGCTAAAGAAAATGAGCGCATTGCTTTCGTTAGCGGTCCACTAGTGGATGATATCAATGGTAAGGTTCGTTTGGTTGGCTACAAGGAAGCCTTGAAAAAAGCAGGTATTTCTTATAGCGAAGGATTGGTATTTGAGTCTAAATACACTTATGAAGATGGCTATGCCTTGGCAGAGCGTTTAATTTCATCAAACGCAACTGCAGCAGTTGTAACAGGTGATGAATTGGCAGCAGGTGTCTTGAACGGCCTTGCTGATAAGGGTGTGTCAGTACCAGAAGAATTTGAAATTATTACTAGTGATGATTCGCAAGTCTCACGCTTTACCCGTCCAAACTTGACAACTATTGCCCAACCTCTTTATGACCTTGGTGCTATTAGCATGCGTATGTTGACTAAGATTATGCACAAGGAAGAGTTGGAAGAACGTGAAGTTCTCTTACCTCATGGTTTGACAGAACGTCGTTCAACACGAAAACGTAAATAGAAAAAATCAGGGAATCGTGAAGATTTCCTGATTTGTTTTTAGAGAAGGGAATTAGCCTTCCATATAGTCTTTCAAAGCCTGTCCTGTTAGTCCAGCATTGAGGGCAATGAGGAGTTTCAGGCGAGCTTTTTGGGCGTTAAGTTCTTTGACAAAGAAAATACCGGCCTTTTGCAACTGTACGCCCCCACCTTGGTAGGCATAAACAGGTTCTGCGATACCGTTAAAGCATCGTGAAACCAGGGCGACTGGGATTCCTCTTTTCAGAAGGCTTTCTAATTTTTGAGCCGTTTCTTTGGGAATATTACCAGCTCCGAAGGCTTGGATAATCAAACCGTCCAATTGTTCCAAATCCAGCATATCAATCAGCTCATCTGTCATACCAGCATAAGCAGAGATGATAGGGACTAAGCCTTGTATGTGATTAAGGTCAAAGCGGACACGAGGTTCAGCTGTTTTAAAGTAGAGTATTTCCTGTTTCATGATCAGACCAAGTGGCCCGTGTGTTGGAGTCTGGAAGGTGCTGACGTTGGTCGTATGTGTTTTGGTGACATACTTGGCAGCGTGGATTTCATCGTTCATAACAACCAAAACTCCTTTGTCAGCAGCCTTGTCATCGCTAGCTACCCGCAAAGCACTCAGATAATTATAAACACCGTCACTACCGAGTTCGTTAGAGCTGCGCATGGCCCCTGTTAGAACGATAGGCATATGGGGAACTTCCATGGTATCAAGGAAATAGGCTGTTTCCTCTAAAGTATCGGTCCCGTGTGTGATCACCACTCCATCGTAGTTAGCCGCTTCCTCTTTAATTTTCTGGTAGAGGGCCAGCATATGCTTGGGTTTGATATGGGGGCTCGGCAGGTTAAACAAGTCCAAGGCGTGGACTTGGATTCCTTCAAGTGGGTTGGATACATGGTTCATGGGATTATCTGAACTCGTCACAACAGCGCCAGAAGCATCGGCCTGCATGGAAATAGTCCCACCCGTATGTAAAACAAGGATTTTCTTAGGCATGATTTACTCACTCTTTCTGAAATGTGGTATAATCATTGTATCACAAAAGGGGAGATTGGGATAGGATGGAAGTCAAAGCTGTTTTTTTTGATATCGATGGAACCTTGGTCAACGATCGCAAGAGTGTTTTGAAATCCACTAAGGACGCGATTAAAATTGTCAAAGAACAAGGGGTGCTTGTCGGCGTAGCGACAGGTCGAGGACCTTTTTTTGTTAAGGAATTGATGGACGATTTGGATCTGGATTTTGCGGTAACCTACAATGGCCAGTATATCTTTACTAAAGATAGAGTCTTGTTCACGAGCCCTATTTCCAAGCTACACTTGCGCCAGCTCATTACTTATGCTAAAAAAGAGGGCAAGGAGATTGCCCTAGGGACCAAGGATGCCATGTTGGGTTCTAAAATCATGTCCTTTGGTTTGGGTTCTTTTTCCCAACGAATCAGTCGCTTCGTTCCCTCTGTTTTAACTCGTACGGTGAGTCATTCCTTTAATTGTATGGTCAGCAAGGTTGTTCCCCAAAAGGAAGAAGACCTGCTTCATCTGATGAATCAGCCTATCTACCAAGTTTTGATGTTGATGACGCCAGAAGAATCTGAGAAGGCGGCAGCTGATTTTGAAGACTTGAAATTGACACGTAGTAATCCTTTTGCAGCGGATGTCATCAATCAAGGAAACTCTAAATTGGAAGGCATACGCCGAGTCGGGAAAGAATATGGTTTTGATCTCAACCAAGTTATGGCCTTTGGTGATTCGGATAACGACCTTGAAATGCTGGCTGGTGTCGGTATGTCAGTTGCTATGGGAAATGGTAGTAGCAGTGTCAAGGAAGTCGCCAAACACATCACCACCAGCAATCAGCAAGACGGAATCCACAAGGCCTTGGAACATTTTGGTGTTCTGGCCTCAGAAAAAGTCTTTGTCAGCCGTGACTATCATTTCAATAAGGTCAAGACCTTCCACCACATGATGGATGAACGAACCCAAGAAGAACCTCGAGCTTGGGATTTAGAAGGTGCAACCCACAGGGCTGGCTTTAAAATAGAAGAATTGGTGGAGTTTGTTAGAGCTGCCAGTCCTTCTGAAGAGGATTTTTGTCAAGCTCTATCACAACTTCATCAAGCTCTTGATAAGGCAGCAGATAAAGTAGCTAAGAAGACGCCTGCTCAGCAAGATTTGATAGGGCAAGTGGATGCCTTGATTGACACACTTTACTTTACCTACGGTAGTTTTGTTTTGATGGGAGTGGACCCAGAACGTATTTTTGATATTGTTCATCAGGCCAATATGGGGAAAATTTTTCCAGATGGCAAGGCTCATTTTGATCCAGTAACCCATAAAATCTTAAAGCCAGATGATTGGGAAGAAAAATATGCTCCAGAACCTGCTATTAAAAAGGAACTGCAGCGCCAGCTCAAGGCTTACGAACGCCATAAAGAGAGAAATAATACTCAATGAAAATCAAATAGCAAACTAGGAAACTAGCCGCAGGCTGCTCAAAGCACTGCTTTGAGGTTGTAGATAGAACTGACGAAGTCAGCTCAAAACACTGTTTTGAGGTTGCAGATGAAACTGACGAAGTCAGTAACATATATACGGCAAGGCGACGTTGACGTGGTTTGAAGAGATTTTCGAAGAGTATAAATAGTAAACAAAAAGGAGTGCTGAGCTCCTTTTCTTCGTGACTATAAGGTTTTTTCTTGTTCTCTCACCACCAGCAAATCGACCTTAGCATGGCGGAGGATGTATTCAGAGGAAGAGCCGACCAAGAGGCGTTCAAAGGCGTTGAGACCAGTTGCGCCAACGAGGATGAGATCCACTTCCTCAGCATCTGGAATAGTACGTGCCAAGAGGGTTTTTGGATTTCCCATTTCAATAACGATATGAACATCTGCTACACCAGCATCTTTAGCACGTTTTTCGTACTCTTTCATCAGACTTTCAGCGTCGACTTGGAGTTCTTTGTAAACTTCAGCATCAAAGGTGGATACGCTTTGGAGTGCTCGTGTGTCAATGACATGAGCGATGGTGAGTTTAGCGTCGTTTCGTAGAGCAGAATGGACTCCCTTGACAAAAGCCAAGTCCGCTTCTTTAGAACCATCAATTGCGACCATGATATTTTGGTAACGTTGTGCCATAATGAAACCTCCTGAAATTTTCTTACTATAATTGTAAACCTTTTCACTATAGAAGTAAAGCAAAAAAGTATTTTTCAAAAGAATCTTAGCGCTTAAAATCTATATAAATATATGATAAAATAAAAGAAAAGATAGCAGGAAACAAGTGAAGGGAGGGAGAATGATGAAAAACTCTTTTCAAACATCAAATTTCCTTTATTATGGAATTATCCTAGTTTCAGTCTTGCTAGAAGTGATTATGATCTGGCAATTAGATAGGTTGATTCCGCTTCTTTATCCAGGTTTTGTTGGCTTTTTAGTCTTTCATGTACTCTACCATCTGTTATTGTTCCTAGTTGCAAAAAGAAGTGGGCGTTGGGATTGCTTGATGATATGGGGACTTTTCCTCATGTTCAATCTTCTTTATGACTCCTTTTTAGGCTTGCTTTTTCTAGGTTTATCTTTTGGTATGTGATGTGTCTTTGTAAAATGCCTGCTATCTCCCCTGTCTTGACCTCGCTTTTAGTGAGGCTTTTCTTCTGTAGGATTTTAGTAACACATTTCAGTAAACTTGTCGCATTCTCTTTCTAGTGGTATAATGTTACTATCTCGATGAATTGAGGAAACAAGATGAAAGAATATAACAAATCTAGTAAGTTAGAGCATGTTGCTTATGATATCCGTGGCCCTGTATTGGAAGAAGCCATGCGAATGCGAGCAAACGGAGAAAAGATTTTACGTCTGAATACAGGAAATCCAGCAGAATTTGGTTTTACAGCGCCAGACGAAGTCATTCATGACTTGATTATGAATGCGCGTGATAGTGAGGGGTATTCTGACTCCAAAGGGATTTTCTCAGCCCGTAAGGCCATCATGCAGTATTGCCAATTGAAGAAATTCCCAAACGTAGATATTGATGATATCTACCTTGGAAATGGTGTCAGTGAGCTGATTGTCATGTCCATGCAGGGACTTTTGGACAATGGAGACGAGGTCTTGGTGCCTATGCCAGACTATCCTCTATGGACAGCTGCTGTCAGCCTTGCTGGGGGAAATGCCGTTCACTATATCTGTGATGAAGCTGCAGAATGGTACCCAGATATTGACGATATCAAGTCAAAAATCACTTCCAATACCAAGGCAATCGTCCTTATCAATCCAAATAACCCAACTGGCGCCCTTTATCCTGAGGAACTCTTACTGGAGATTATTGAGATTGCCCGTCAAAACGATTTGATTATCTTTGCGGATGAAATTTACGACCGTATGGTCATGGATGGGCATGTGCATACGCCTGTGGCGAGCTTGGCACCAGATGTCTTCTGTGTCAGCATGAATGGTCTCTCAAAATCCCACCGTATTGCTGGTTTCCGTGTGGGTTGGATGGTCTTGTCTGGTCCTAAGACACACGTTAAAGGCTATATCGAAGGGCTCAATATGTTGTCCAATATGCGCCTTTGCTCTAACGTTTTGGCCCAGCAAGTCGTACAAACTTCCTTGGGTGGCCACCAATCAGTTGATGAATTGCTTCTTCCAGGTGGACGAATTTACGAGCAAAGAAACTTTATCTACAATGCCATTCAAGAAATCCCAGGTTTGTCTGCTGTTAAACCCAAAGCCGGACTCTATATCTTCCCTAAAATCGACCGAAATATGTACCGTATTGATGATGATGAGCAGTTTGTCCTTGATTTCTTGAAGCAGGAAAAGGTTCTCTTGGTTCATGGTCGAGGCTTTAACTGGAAGGAACCAGACCACTTCCGCATTGTTTACCTTCCTCGTGTTGATGAGTTAGCCCAAATCCAAGAAAAGATGACTCGTTTCTTGAAACAGTATCGTAGATAGGGCTTACATCAGAAAAAGCGTTAAAAAGCTGGAAACATTTGCCTAGAGCTATTGACAAAAGTAAAAGAATCAGATAGAATAGTAAAGTATGTTTAGTAACTGATCACTTTATAGCCGGCTAAACGAATACAAAATCTATGAGGAGGTATTCATCGTGAAACGTACTTATCAACCAAGTAAACTTCGTCGTGCGCGCAAACACGGATTCCGTAACCGTATGTCAACTAAAAACGGTCGTCGCGTATTGGCAGCTCGTCGTCGTAAAGGACGCAAAGTTTTGGCTGCATAATCCAAACGAACCATATCAAAAATCAGTAGGAACTCGAGTCTACTGATTTTTATTTTTGTAAAAAAAGCTCAAAATACTTTATATTTTTGCTCAAATGGTGTATAATATTTCACATACTGTAAAAAATGGAGAATAATCATGAAGAAATCAAAAGTTATGCTTTTTGGAGCTATGGCTTTGACAGCAGGTCTAGCTCTAGCGGCATGTGGGTCTTCCCAATCAAGTAATACAGACAAGACTTACTCTTATATCTTTGTTAATAACCCAGATACCTTGGATTATATTACCTCTACACGAGATTCTACATCTAGTATCACAACCAACTTGATTGATGGTTTGTTGGAAAATGACCAGTACGGCAATCTCATCCCGTCTATGGCTGAGTCATGGACTGTATCAAAAGATGGTTTGACCTACACTTATAAGATCCGTCAGGGGGCCAAATGGTACACTTCTGAAGGAGAAGAGTATGCGGATGTAACAGCTCATGATTTTGTGACTGGTCTTAAGTATGCGGCGGATAAAAAGGCTGAAAACTTGTACTTGGTACAAGACTCTATTAAAGGGTTAGCAGACTATGTTGAAGGGCAATCATCTGATTTTGGAACTGTTGGTGTTAAGGCGGTGGATGATTACACGCTACAATACACTCTCAACCAGCCTGAGACTTATTGGAACTCTAAAACAACAGCAAGTATTCTTAGTCCGGTAAACGAAGCTTTCTTGAAGTCTAAGGGAGATGACTTTGGAAGTGTGACACCATCAAGTATCTTGTCAAATGGTCCTTACTTATTTAAATCATTCACATCAAAATCTTTGATTGAACTTGATAAAAACCCTAATTACTGGGATAAGGACAATGTTAAAATCGAGAAAGTGAAACTTTCTTTCTTTGACGGTTCTGACCAAGACAGCATTGCAAGAGGTTTCTTGGATGGTAACTATACTGATGGCCGTATCTTCCCAACAAGTTCAGTCTTTTCTGAGCTTAAGAAGGGAAATGAGGACAAGATTACCTATACACCGCAAAATTCAGTTACTTTCTATTATCTTTTCAATGTGAATCGTCAAAGCTACAAGCAGACTATGAAACAGTCTGATAAGGAAAAGACAGATTCACGCGCAGCTATGCAAAATAAGGATTTCCGTCAGGCTATCAACTTTGCCTTTGACCGTCATGCTTATGCAGCACAGACAAATGGTGAAGATGGAGCAGACCGTATCTTACGTAACACGATTACACCAAGTAACTTTGTCCAAGTTGGCGATAAGAACTTCGGTGATATTGTCAATGAAAAAATTGTTAACTACGGTAAAGATTGGGCAAATATCAACCTAAACGATGGTAAGCAAGCCTTCTTGAACCCTGACAAGGCCAAAGAGAAATTTGCTAAGGCTAAAGAAAGTCTTCAAGCTCAGGGAGTAACCTTCCCAATTCATTTGGATATGCCAGTTGACCAGACTGCTAAGCTAGATGTGCAACAGGCTGGCTCTCTCAAGCAAACAGTAGAAGCCACTCTTGGTAAGGATAATGTTGTCATCGATGTTATCCAACTTTCTCCAGATGAAAAAGATCAGGCAACCTACTTTGCAGATACAGCAGAACAAAAAGACTACGATATTGACGTCTCAGGATGGGGTGGAGACTACTCGGATCCGAAGACTTACCTAGCGATTCTAGATCCAGAGACTGGTTCTCAGTTGAAAAACATGGGCTTGTCTGAAGGAAAAGACAAGGAAGTTAAGGATAAGATTGGTCTTGCTGACTACAAGAAACTCTTGGATCAGGCAGATGCTGAAATCACAGATACTAATGCTCGCTATGAAAAATATGCTGAAGCCCAAGCTTGGTTGACAGATAGTGCCCTCTTCCTACCAGTTCAAAGTGGCGGAGCCAATCCAATCTTCCGTAAGACAGTACCGTTTACAGGCCCATTCTCATTCGTTGGTCATAAGGGAAATGCGGACAACTACAAATATGTTGAATTGCAAAAAGAGCCAGTAACTGCTAAACAATACCAAGAACTCTATGAAAAATGGCTGAAAGAAAAAGCTGAGTCAAATAAAAAAGCTCAGGAAGATTTAGCTAACCACATTCAATAGTATTCCTAGTCATGCTTTTCAGTTAATACTCTTCGAAAATCTCTTCAAACCACGTCAGCTTCACCTTGCCGTAGGTATGTTACTGACTTCGTCAGTTTCATCTACAACCTCAAAGCAGTGCTTTGAGCAGCCTGCGGCTAGCTTCCTAGTTTGCTCTTTGATTTTCATTGAGTATAAGCCTAGTGACTGGATTCATAAAAAGGCCTTACCAGATACTTCTTGGTTCTGGTAGGGCCTTTTCTTTATTCTTTTAAGTGATAAGAGTAGCTAGCAACAACGACGTCTTGGTGCCAACGAAGGGCGTATTTGAGTTTGAGACTCATCTGATTGTGCAGGATATTCTGCCAAGGTTTATTAGGGATAAACTGGGGTATTAGGACTACTTGCTAAGGCCCATAGGCGATGGAGGACAGAGCGCCGCTTGACAAGATGGTCAAGGTCTGTATTTTTTCCAGTAGTCCCCCTTCGCCTTCGGTCGAGGACTTAAGAGGACGACCGATGAAGGTCTGTTTTAATTTTGTAAACATGATCATTTCCTTTATTGAAAAATTCAATAAGTGTTATTATACTGTTTTGAAAAAAGAGCATCAAGAGATGATAATGGGTTTTAGAATATTTTTTTCAGATGGGGAGAGAGGTCAGTTTTTTTGCTATAATAGTAGATAGAAAACGAGGTTAGAAGAGATGATTTTTGATACACATACACACTTGAATGTAGAAGAATTTGCAGGTCGTGAGGCAGAAGAAATTACCTTGGCTGCTGAGATGGGTGTGACACAGATGAATATTGTTGGTTTTGATCAACCGACGATTGAGCGTGCCTTGGAGTTGGTAGATGAGTATGAGCAACTTTACGCGACTATTGGTTGGCATCCGACAGAGGCAGGGACTTATACAGAGGAGATTGAAGACTACTTGCTTGATAAGCTCAAACATCCCAAGGTTGTTGCTTTAGGTGAGATTGGTTTGGATTATCATTGGATGACAGCGTCAAAAGAGGTGCAGGAGCAGGTTTTTCGCCGTCAGATTCAGCTATCTAAGGATTTGGATTTGCCTTTTGTTGTCCATACACGTGATGCGCTAGAAGATACCTATGAGATTATCAAGAGCGAGGGCGTTGGTCCTCGAGGTGGCATCATGCATTCATTTTCAGGGACGCTTGAGTGGGCAGAGAAGTTTGTCGCGCTTGGCATGACTATTTCCTTCTCAGGAGTGGTGACTTTCAAGAAGGCAACTGACATCCAAGAAGCAGCTAAAGAGTTACCTTTGGACAAGATTTTGGTGGAAACAGATGCGCCTTACTTAGCACCTGTACCCAAGCGTGGTCGCGAAAACAAAACAGCCTATACTCGCTATGTAGTGGACTTTATCGCGGATTTGCGTGGCATGACGACAGAAGAGTTAGCCACAGTAACAACTGCAAATGCAGAGCGCATTTTTGGATTGGACAGCAAGTAATGAAAGAAAAAATTTCTCAAGTCATCGTGGTTGAAGGTCGCGATGATACGGCCAATCTCAAGCGTTTCTTTGATGTGGATACTTATGAGACACGAGGTTCTGCCATCAATGATCAGGATATAGAGCGGATTCAGCGCCTGCACCAACGTCATGGAGTTATTGTCTTTACAGACCCAGATTTTAATGGGGAGCGGATTCGGCGCATGATTATGACGGCCATTCCAACGGTTCAGCATGCCTTCCTCAAACGAGATGAAGCTGTTCCTAAGTCCAAAACTAAGGGGCGTTCTCTGGGAATTGAGCATGCCAGCTATGAAGACCTGAAAACAGCTCTAGCTCAGGTGACAGAACAATTTGAACATGAGAGCCAGTTTGATATCAGTCGTAGCGATTTGATTCGCCTTGGTTTTCTAGCAGGGGCAGATAGCCGTAAGCGCAGAGAATATCTGGGAGAGGCTCTCCGAATCGGCTATTCTAACGGCAAGCAACTTCTCAAGCGCCTAGAGTTGTTTGGGGTCACCTTGGCAGAAGTGGAAGAAGCTATGAAAAGTTATGAGTAGGAAAGATGTGCCCGTTACAATTTTTTAAATTTCCCAGTATTTTTCGAAGCAGGTAGAAGAGGAGACGTCTGATGTTAATTGGTCAAAAAATTAAAGAGATTCGGATAGAAAAAGGAATTAGTCGTCCAGATTTTTGTGGAGATGAGCAAGAACTGACAGTTCGTCAACTGTCGCGAATTGAAAGTGGAGCTTCGCAACCGAGTTTGCCGAAGTTAGACTATATTGCTCGTCGTTTAGGAGTTCCAGCTTATAGCCTTATGCCGGATTTTTCAGCTCTTCCTCCTGCTTATTTAGAATTGAAATACCAGATTTTACGTGAACCAATCTATGGTAAAGAAGAGGAATACGATAAGAAAGAAGCGTGTTTGGAAGAGATTTATAAAATATACTTTGATAATCTTCCTAAAGAAGAACAATTAGTATGTGAAGTATTGCAGGCGTGTTTAGATACTTCTAGAACTAGAAGGCCTGAATACGCAGAGTTAATACTTGAGGAACATATGCCTCAGATTATAGAAAAAGAAGCTTATTCAATAAATGATATGTTGTTGATTCGTTTGTTTTTTTATCAAATGCTTATTAGAAAAGATCTTGCCAAATTTGTGAATCAAATCGAAAAGCTAATGCTCTTTCTTTTAGAACAGAAGAAGGTAACTCAATTAGAAAACTTCTTTATAATTAGAGATACTCTTATTTCAGGAATGTGTTGTCTTGAAAAGGTAGGAGTAACGGATTGCTTTAATGATTATCTATCGTGTTTACAAGAAATTATGGATAAAACCCAAGATTATCAAAAGAAACCCCTTGTATTTATGTTTTTGTGGAAGCAAGCATTAAGAGTAGAAAGAGATTTTAGTTTATCTGAATCATTTTATCAGTCTTCTAAAACATTTGCGCAGCTAATTGGAGATGAATTTCTAGTAAAGAAATTGACAGAGGAATGGCAAGAGGATGTAAAAAAATATTTATAAACATAGTAAAGCATAGTGAAGCAATGACAAAAATGTCCTTGTTCTGGTCTTGAAATAGTTCTAAAGTTCGTCTTTAGGGCTGTTTTTAATATATAAGTTAAAAATAAAATGAAATAGTTAGATTCTAAGGACATTGATGTCCTTGGTAGTTCTTGAAGAAACGGATATAATGTATTTGAAGATGTTGCTAGTGGAAAGAACTTAATATGCTTCTTAACATTGTAGTGACTGTGGTCACCTTCTCACTAAGTGACCAAGTAACTTTTTGGAGGAAATGATGAAACGTTTATTTATTTTGGTTTCAATGGTATTGGTATCGCTTTATATGGTGATAACTTCCGTTGACCATCGAGAAGAGATTTTATTTGGTAACTATCCCTCTGTTGATGTGACAGGAATGGTGATAAATCAACCAGTAGCTGGTCGCGAAGAGGTGACAGAGGCTTTGAGTCACTTGGCGGTAGAGCATAATAGTCTCATCGCCCGTCGGATCGTTGAGCCAAATGAAGCTGGAGAAACACGCTTTACCTATGCCACTTATGGTCAGGGAGAGCTTCCAGCAGGTCTGACCATTTCCTCCAAGGAGAGTGCAGAAACGAGTGATTTATTAGGGTCTTACTTGATTGTGTCAGGAAGTTTGGATGGAGTGAGCTTACAGACCACCTTGAAAGAACTTGGCTATCAAGGCTTTGTTTCGAATGGAGAAGATTCATTTTCGATAGTCTTACTATTGGCTGTCACCCCTATGGTGCTACTGAGTTTAGCTATTTTTCTGCTGACCTTTATGAGTTTGACTCTGATTTATCGGATAAAATCCCTCCGTCAAGCAGGGATTCGTTTAATAGCTGGTGAGAGCTTGTTTGGGGTTGCTCTCAGACCAGTATTAGAAGATATGAGACAGCTTATCTTCTCGGTGATGGTATCCAGTTTTTTGGGAGTGGGAATTCTCTGGTATCAAGGTGCCTTGTTTATGGCAACGGTGCAACTGGTCATCATTGGTCTTTTGCTTTATGGATTGGCCTTGATAGGGATTTCTACCTTACTAAGTGTCGTGTATCTACTTGGTTTACAGGAAAATAGTCTGGTGGATCTATTGAAAGGGAAACTCCCTCTCAAACGTATGATGACATTGATGATGGTGGGGCAACTCTTGGCCGTGCTGGTAGTCGGCTCGAGTGCGACTGCTCTCCTACCCCACTACCGTGAAATGCAGGAGATGGAGAGAGCTAGCGATAAATGGAGCCAGTCCTCAGATCGTTACCGTCTATCCTTTGGTTGGTCTAGTGCATTTGCCGATGAAGAAGGAATGCGTAAGGAGAATCGCGAGTGGCAGACATTTACTGAAGAACGGTTAGCCAATACAGACTCTTTTTATATCATGAGCAATGTTGACAATTTCTCAGATGGAGCAGAAGTAGACCTAGATGGCAATCGTTTCAATGACTACACACCAGCAGGGAATGTCATCTATGTCTCACCGCGCTATCTGATAGAAGAAAAGGTTACCATTTCTTCAGAGTTTATGGACAAGATGCAAAACTTGTCTGAGGGAGAGTTTGGGCTGATCTTGCCTGAGAGCTTGCGAGAGCAGTCTGCCTACTATCAAGGATTATTTACAGACTACCTGCAAAACTTTTCATCTGAAAGTGTAGAAGCGACGAGTCAGAAACACTACCTTCCACAGTTAACGCTAGCTTTTACAGAAACAGGACAGGAACGCTTCCTCTATAACGATGGGTACAAGACGACACGTCAATATCTAAAAGATCCGATTATTGTAGTTCTAACGCCGCAAGCGACTGGAACAAGACCTGTTGCAGGGATGTTGTGGGGAACTACGGCTAATAGTGCCTTGAAACTAGATCGATATGGAGACAGCATCACATCTCTAAAAGAGCAAGGTCTGTATCACAAAGTCTCTTATTTGGTAAAAAGCCAGCTATTTTTTGCCAAGGTACTAAATGACAAACGGATGGAGTTTTACTCTCTCCTTATTGGGACGATTTTGACCCTGTCTACGGCTATCTTGTTATTTGATTCTATGAATCTTCTCTATTTTGAGCAGTTTAGACGGGAGATCATGATTAAACGTCTTTCTGGTATGACAATCTATGAGCTTCATGGCAAGTATTTACTGGCGCAAGGAGGAGTTCTCTTACTTGGGCTAATCCTATCTAGTGTTTTGACAGGAGATAGCTTGATTAGCGCTCTAGTTGTAGCTTTGTTTACGCTTAACGCTCTGTTGATTTTAGTAAGGCAGGATAAAAAGGAAGAATCTGGTAGCATGGCAGTATTGAAAGGAAAATAAGATGATTGATATTCAAGGATTGGAAAAGAAGTTTAATGACCGCGCGATTTTCTCTGGTTTAAATCTCAAGCTGGAGAAGGGCAAGGTCTATGCCTTAATCGGAAAGAGTGGAAGCGGAAAGACGACGCTGCTGAATATCTTAGGCAAACTAGAAAAGATAGATGGAGGAAGGGTTCTCTATCAGGGGAAAGATTTAAAAACCACTCCCACTCGTGAGTATTTTCGAGACCAGATGGGCTATCTCTTTCAAAATTTTGGACTCTTAGAAAACCAATCAATCAAAGAGAATTTGGATTTGGGCTTTGTCGGTCAAAAAATTTCAAAAGTAGAACGTTTGGAAAGGCAAGTAGAGGCTTTAGAAAAGGTTAATCTAGGGTATTTGGATCTAGAACAAAAAATTTATACTTTATCTGGGGGAGAGGCCCAACGAGTTGCCCTTGCGAAGACTATTTTGAAAAATCCACCCTTGATTTTAGCGGATGAACCAACAGCAGCTCTTGATCCTGAAAATTCAGAGGAGGTTATGAATCTCTTGGTGGGCTTGAAAGATGAAAATCGAATTATCATCATTGCGACCCATAATCCCCTAGTCTGGAATAAGGCCGATGAAATCATTGATATGAGGGAGCTTGCTCATGTGTGAAAAAATTCGTATTCGCAGGGTATCTGATTATCCTAGTGCCAGAGGTGGTTTAGAAGATATTCTCATCATGGAAAATATGACCAATCATCTCCTTTTGGTTCAAATCCGAGTGAATGGGTATTTGCTTGATTTTGCTAGTATTGAAGGGCAAAGGCAAAAGCATTATCGTTTGAAAAATTTACCTCAAACGGTTGAACTGACAGTAGACGATGTGGAGGAGGATGTAGATTTGACCTTACCTGAAAATCGAAGTTATCAAGAAGATGATTTTTTCGAACGGATGTTTCGAGAGAACCGATAAGTCCACCTTTAAAGATTTCCAAAACTATCTTTCTTCATGAGGAAAGATAGTTTTTTGGTATGATTTTCACCCCCAAAATACAAGGGGAATGTGTTACAATAGTAGTAACAGATAATAGAAAAGAGAATAGATGAGAATTGCAGATTATAGCGTGACTAAGGCAGTGCTGGAGCGTCACGGTTTTACCTTTAAAAAGTCCTTTGGGCAAAATTTCTTGACGGATACCAATATTCTTCAAAAAATCGTGGATACGGCTGAAATTGATGACCAGGTCAATGTTATCGAAATCGGGCCAGGTATTGGTGCCTTGACCGAGTTTCTGGCTGAGCGTGCAGCAGAGGTCATGGCCTTTGAGATTGACCACCGGTTGGTGCCGATTTTGGCAGATACCCTGCGTGATTTTGATAATGTAACCGTAGTTAACGAAGATATTCTCAAGGTTGATTTGGCGCAACATATCCAGAATTTCAAAAATCCTGACCTGCCCATCAAGGTAGTGGCTAATTTGCCTTATTACATCACGACGCCTATTCTCATGTACTTGATTGAAAGTGGCATTCCGTTTAGTGAGTTTGTGGTCATGATGCAAAAAGAAGTGGCAGATCGTATCTCAGCTCAACCGAATACCAAGGCTTATGGTAGCTTGTCGATTGCGGTGCAGTATTACATGACTGCCAAGGTTGCCTTTATCGTACCTCGTACGGTCTTTGTGCCAGCGCCAAATGTGGACTCAGCTATCTTGAAAATGGTGCGTCGTCCAGAGCCAGCCGTAGCAGTGGAAGACGAGAACTTCTTCTTTAAGGTTTCCAAGGCTAGTTTCACCCATCGCCGCAAGACCTTGTGGAATAACTTGACAGGTTACTTTGGCAAGACTGAGGAAGTCAAGGACAAGCTGACCAAGGCCTTGGACCAAGCGGGCTTGTCACCAAGTGTACGTGGGGAAGCTCTCAGCTTGGCAGAATTTGCCAGCCTAGCAGATGCGCTTAAAGGGCAAGGACTCTAAGATGCAGGGACAAATCATTAAAGCCTTGGCTGGGTTCTACTATGTAGAAAGTGATGGTCAGGTTTATCAAACACGCGCGCGTGGGAATTTCCGTAAAAAAGGCCATACTCCCTACGTTGGGGATTTGGTCGACTTTTCTGCCGAGGAAAATTCAGAGGGCTATATCCTCAAGATTCACGAACGGAAAAATAGTCTGGTCCGTCCGCCTATTGTCAATATTGACCAAGCTGTAGTGATCATGTCTGTCAAGGAACCGGACTTCAACAGCAATTTGCTGGATCGCTTCTTGGTTCTTTTGGAACACAAGGGCATCCATCCCATTGTCTATATTTCCAAGATGGATTTGTTGGAAGATAGAGGAGAATTGGATTTTTATGAACAGACTTATGGTGACATCGGCTATGACTTTGTGACCAGTAAAGAGGAACTCCTGCCTTTGTTAACAGGAAAGGTTACGGTCTTTATGGGGCAGACAGGTGTTGGGAAGTCAACTCTTCTCAATAAAATCGCACCAGACCTTAATCTTGAAACAGGAGAAATTTCAGACAGTCTGGGTCGTGGTCGTCATACCACTCGAGCTGTTAGTTTTTACAACCTTAATGGGGGTAAAATCGCGGACACACCAGGTTTTTCATCACTGGATTATGAAGTGTCAACGGCTGAAGAACTTAATCAGGCCTTTCCAGAGATTGATAGTGTCAGTCGAGACTGCAAATTCCGTACTTGTACCCATACCCACGAGCCGTCCTGTGCAGTGAAGCCAGCAGTCGAGGAGGGAGTCATTGCGTCCTTCCGTTTTGACAACTACCTGCAATTCCTTAGCGAAATTGAAAATCGTAGAGAAACCTACAAAAAAGTCAGCAAAAAAATTCCAAAATAAGGAGAAACCTATGTCTCAATACAAGATTGCTCCGTCAATTCTGGCAGCAGATTATGCCAACTTTGAACGTGAAATCAAACGCCTAGAAGCAACTGGGGCAGAGTATGCCCATATCGATATCATGGATGGTCACTTTGTGCCACAAATCAGTTTTGGTGCGGGTGTGGTCGAATCTCTTCGTCCCCATAGCAAGATGGTCTTTGACTGCCATTTGATGGTAGCTAATCCAGAGCATCATCTGGAAGACTTTGCGCGTGCGGGAGCAGATATCATCAGCATCCATGTAGAAGCAACGCCTCATATTCATGGTGCCCTCCAAAAAATTCGTTCACTCGGTGTCAAGCCATCTGTTGTTATCAATCCTGGTACGCCTGTTGAAGCTATCAAGCACGTCCTTCATCTAGTTGACCAAGTCCTAGTCATGACAGTTAACCCTGGATTTGGTGGTCAAGCCTTTCTGCCAGAAACCATGGATAAGGTTCGTGAGCTGGTTGCCCTTCGTGATGAAAAAGGTTTGAACTTTGAGATTGAAGTGGATGGTGGGATTGATGATAAAACGATTGCTCAAGCCAAAGAAGCTGGTGCGACCGTTTTTGTAGCAGGTTCCTATGTCTTTAAGGGAGATGTCAATGAGCGAGTACAAACTCTCAGAAAACAACTGGACTAGGGTTGCCGTTTTTGCAGGCGGAGACCGCGGTCATTATCGGACAGATTTTGATGCTTTTGTTGGTGTGGATAGAGGCTCGCTCTGGGTCTTGGAAGAAGATTTGCCTCTTGCTCTAGCAGTTGGAGATTTTGATTCTGTGACCGAAGAAGAGCGACAGGTGATTCAAAAACGTGCCCAGCATTTTGTTCAAGCCCGACCAGAAAAAGATGATACTGATTTGGAATTGGCTCTCTTAACCATCTTTGAGCAAAATCCTCAGGTTGAGGTTACTATTTTCGGTGCTTTAGGTGGTCGTATTGATCACATGTTGGCTAATGTCTTTCTACCTAGCAATCCTAAGTTGGCTCCCTATATGCGTCAGATAGCGATTGAGGATGGGCAAAACTTGATTGCCTATTGTCCAGAAGGGATCAGTCAGCTTCAACCTCGTTCAGACTACGACTATCTTGCCTTTATGCCGGTTCGGGATAGCCAGTTGACTATTCTTGGTGCCAAGTATGAGTTGACAGAGGACAATTTTTTCTTTAAAAAAGTGTACGCTTCTAACGAATATATAGATAGGGAAGTTTCGGTGACTTGCCCAGATGGCTATGTGGTCGTGCTGCATAGCAAGGACAGGAGGTAGGATGGAAAGTTTACTTGTTCTATTATTGATTGTCAACCTAGCTGGACTCTTTCTGATTTGGCAGAGGCAGGATAAGCAGGAAAAACATCTGACCAAGAGCTTGGAGGATCAGGCAGATCACTTGTCAGACCAGTTGGATTACCGCTTTGAACAAGCCAGACAAGCCAGCCAGTTGGACCAAAAAGATTTGGAAGTGGCTGTCAGCGACCGTTTGCAAGAAGTGCGAATCGAATTGCACCAAGGCCTGACGCAGGTCCGTCAAGAAATGACTGAGAATCTCCTCCAAACCAGGGATAAGACTGACCAACGTCTCCAAGCCTTGCAGGAATCAAATGAGCAACGTTTGGAACAAATGCGCCAGACAGTCGAGGAAAAACTAGAAAAGACCTTGCAGACGCGCTTGCAGGCCTCCTTTGAGACAGTTTCCAAACAACTGGAGTCTGTCAATCGTGGCCTTGGAGAAATGCAGACAGTTGCCCGTGATGTTGGTGCCCTCAACAAGGTTCTCTCAGGAACCAAAACGCGAGGAATTCTGGGGGAATTGCAACTGGGGCAAATCATCGAGGATATCATGACCCCTGCCCAGTATGAACGAGAATTCGCAACAGTTGAAAACTCTAGCGAGCGAGTGGAGTATGCCATCAAGCTTCCTGGGCAAGGCGACCAGGAATACGTCTATCTGCCAATTGACTCTAAGTTTCCACTGGCAGATTATTACCGCCTAGAAGAAGCCTATGAAGTAGGTGACAAGGATGAAATCGAACGCTGTCGTAAGTCACTCTTAGCAAGCGTCAAGCGCTTTGCCAAGGATATCAAGAACAAGTACATAGCACCACCTCGGACGACCAATTTTGGAGTTTTGTTTGTTCCGACAGAAGGTCTCTACTCAGAAATCGTCCGCAATCCTGTCTTCTTTGATGACTTGAGACGGGAGGAGCAGATTATTGTTGCAGGTCCAAGTACACTGTCAGCTCTCCTTAATTCCCTATCAGTTGGTTTCAAGACTCTCAATATTCAAAAGAGTGCCGACCATATCAGTAAGACCCTTGCCAGTGTCAAGACTGAGTTTGGCAAGTTTGGGGGGATTTTGGTCAAGGCACAAAAACATCTTCAACATGCCTCTGGCAATATTGATGAATTATTAAACCGTCGCACCACAGCTATCGAGCGGACGCTCCGTCACATTGAGTTGTCAGAAGGTGAGCCTGCGCTTGATCTACTCCATTTCCAAGAAAATGAGGAAGAATATGAAGATTAGTCACATGAAAAAAGATGAGCTGTTTGAAGGCTTTTACCTAATCAAATCAGCTGACCTGAGGCAAACTCGAGCTGGGAAAAACTACCTAGCCTTTACCTTCCAAGATGATAGTGGCGAGATTGATGGGAAGCTCTGGGATGCCCAACCTCATAACATTGAGGCCTTTACCGCAGGTAAGGTTGTCCACATGAAAGGGCGCCGAGAAGTTTATAACAACACCCCTCAAGTCAATCAAATTACTCTCCGCCTGCCTCAACCTGGCGAACCCAATGATCCAGCTGATTTCAAGGTCAAGTCACCAGTTGATGTTAAGGAAATCCGCGACTATATGTCGCAAATGATTTTTAAAATTGAAAATCCTGTCTGGCAACGAATTGTCCGAAATCTTTACACCAAGTACGATAAGGAATTCTATTCTTATCCAGCTGCTAAGACCAACCACCATGCCTTTGAAACGGGCTTGGCCTATCATACAGCGACCATGGTGCGTTTGGCAGATGTCGTTAGCGAGGTCTATCCTCAGCTTAATAAGAGTCTGCTTTATGCGGGGATTATGCTGCATGACTTGGCTAAGGTCATCGAGTTGACGGGACCAGATCAGACCGAGTACACAGTTAGAGGCAATCTTCTTGGGCATATTGCTCTAATTGATAGCGAAATTACCAAGACAGTTATGGAACTTGGCATTGATGATACCAAGGAAGAAGTCGTTCTGCTTCGTCACGTCATCCTCAGTCACCACGGCTTACTTGAGTATGGAAGCCCAGTCCGTCCACGCATTATGGAAGCAGAGATTATCCATATGATTGACAATCTGGATGCAAGCATGATGATGATGTCAACAGCTCTTGCTTTGGTGGATAAGGGAGAGATGACCAATAAAATCTTCGCTATGGACAATCGTTCCTTCTATAAACCAGATTTAGATTAATAATTTAAGAAAAATGAGCATTTTTTAGGATAAGAATGTTCGTTTTTTTATGTGAATATGGTATAATAGATAAAATATCAAAATTAAATGAAATGGGAAATAGAAATGAAATTAAGAAGAAGTGATCGGATGGTTGTCATTTCCAACTATTTGATTAATAATCCTTATAAACTAACTAGTCTCAATACTTTTGCTGAAAAGTATGAATCTGCTAAATCATCCATCTCAGAAGATATCGTCATTATCAAACGCGCCTTTGAGGAAATCGAAATCGGCCACATCCAGACTGTGACTGGGGCTGGCGGAGGTGTCATCTTTACACCATCAATCTCAAACCATGATGCTAAGGAAATGGTTGAGGACTTGCGTGCCAAGTTGTCAGAAAATGACCGAATCTTGCCGGGTGGCTATATCTACCTGTCTGATTTGCTTAGCACACCAGCCATCTTGAAAAATATTGGTCGTATTATTGCCAAGAGCTTTATGGACCAAAAAATTGATGCGGTTATGACCGTAGCGACTAAGGGTGTGCCACTTGCAAATGCAGTTGCCAATGTCCTCAATGTTCCCTTTGTCATTGTGCGCCGTGACCTGAAAATTACCGAAGGTTCAACTGTCAGCGTCAACTATGTATCAGGTTCAAGTGGTGACCGCATTGAGAAAATGTTCCTTTCAAAACGTAGTCTCAAGGCAGGCAGTCGTGTCTTGATTGTGGATGACTTCTTGAAAGGTGGCGGAACTGTCAACGGGATGATTAGTCTTTTGCGCGAGTTCGATTCAGAATTGGCAGGGGTAGCGGTCTTTGCGGACAATGCCCAAGAAGAACGTGAAAAGCAGTTTGACTACAAGTCACTCTTGAAGGTAACCAATATTGATGTCAAGAATCAAGCCATCGATGTTGAGGTTGGCAATATTTTTGATGAAGATAAATAAGAGATAGAACTAAAGGTTGGAACGATTGTCCCAGCCTTTCTTTGCAAATAGAATAGAAGGAAGCTTATGAAGACACCATTTATCAATAGAGAAGAGTTAGAAGCGATTGTTGCCGAGTTCCCAACTCCCTTTCACTTGTATGATGAGAAGGGAATTCGTGAGAAGGCCAGAGCCGTCAACCAAGCCTTTTCGTGGAACAAGGGCTTTAAAGAATATTTTGCAGTTAAGGCTACTCCAACCCCAGCTATCTTGAAAATTCTCCAAGAGGAAGGCTGTGGCGTGGATTGCTCTAGTTATGTAGAGCTTTTGATGAGTCATAAACTGAATTTCCCTGGTTCTGAGATTATGTTCTCTTCAAATAACACGCCAGACAAGGAATATGCCTATGCGCGTGAATTGGGTGCGACCATTAACTTGGATGCTTTTGAAGATATTGAACATCTAGAGAGAGCAGCAGGTATTCCAGAAATCATCTCATGTCGTTACAATCCTGGAGGCGTTTTTGAGCTAGGAACAGATATTATGGATAATCCTGGAGAAGCCAAGTTTGGCATGACCAAGGACCAGCTCTTTGAAGCTTTTGCCATCTTGAAGGAAAAAGGAGCCAAGACTTTTGGGATTCACTCCTTTCTAGCATCCAATACCGTCACCCATCTCTATTATCCAGAGTTGGCGCGTCAGCTCTTTGAATTGGCTGTTGAAATCAAGGAAAAGTTGGGCATTTCGCTAGACTTTATCAATCTTTCTGGCGGTATTGGTGTCAACTATCGTCCAGACCAGGAGCCAAATGATATCGCTTTGATTGGTGAGGGAGTTCGTAAGGTTTATGAAGAGGTTCTTACGCCAGCAGGTCTTGATCAGGTCAAGATTTTCACCGAATTGGGTCGTTTTATGTTGGCCCCTCACGGAGCTTTGGTTACAAGAGTGACTCATAAGAAGGAAACCTACCGTACCTATCTCGGTGTTGATGCATCAGCAGTCAACCTCATGCGTCCAGCTATGTACGGAGCCTACCATCATATTACTAACGTGACCCATCCAGATGGACCAGCTGAAGTTGTAGATGTGGTTGGTTCACTCTGTGAAAACAATGATAAATTTGCAGTGAATCGCGAAATGCCTCATACAGAAATCGGTGATTTGCTGGTCATTCATGATACAGGTGCCCACGGTTTTTCAATGGGCTACCAGTACAACGCCAAACTTCGTTCTGCGGAAATCCTCTATACCGAAGAAGGTAAAGCCCGTCAAATCCGCCGTGCAGAGCGCCCTGAGGACTACTTTGCAACCTTGTATGGCTTTGATTTTGAAGAATAAAATGATAAGTAATTGAAAATGAAATTGAAAAACAGATTGCTTTCTAAAAAATAGGCAAAAATCTTGTTTTTCTTTCAAGTCATGATATAATAAAACTATAAAACGTTTTCAAGGAAGGTAACGATATGTCTGAAGAAACAATTGATTATGGACAAGTGACAGGAATGGTGCATTCGACAGAAAGCTTTGGGTCAGTAGATGGGCCTGGTATTCGCTTTATTGTCTTTTTGCAGGGCTGTCACATGCGTTGCCAGTATTGCCACAACCCGGACACTTGGGCTATGGAGTCCAATAAATCACGTGAACGGACGGTAGATGATGTCTTGACAGAAGCCTTGCGCTACCGCGGTTTCTGGGGAAATAAGGGCGGTATTACAGTCAGTGGAGGAGAAGCCCTCTTGCAGATTGATTTCTTGATTGCCCTCTTTACCAAGGCCAAAGAACACGGAATCCACTGTACCTTGGATACCTGTGCCCTTCCTTTCCGTAATAAACCACGTTACCTTGAGAAGTTTGACAAGCTCATGGCTGTCACTGACTTGGTCCTCTTGGATATCAAGGAAATCAACGAAGAACAGCACAAGATTGTCACTAGCCAAACCAATAAAAATATCTTGGCTTGTGCCCAGTATCTATCAGATATTGGAAAACCTGTCTGGATTCGCCACGTGCTAGTTCCAGGATTGACAGATAGAGATGATGACTTGATTGAACTTGGTAAGTTCGTCAAGACCCTCAAAAATGTTGATAAGTTTGAAATTTTACCTTATCACACCATGGGTGAGTTCAAATGGCGTGAACTTGGGATTCCTTATTCACTCGAAGGAGTCAAACCTCCAACAGCAGACCGCGTCAAGAACGCTAAAAAACTCATGGATACCGAAAGTTACCAAGACTATATGAAACGTGTACATGGATAAAAAAGAAGCCTGATGGAAACATCGGGCTTTTGACTTGCAAAAAAGACTTAGCAAACCAGCTAAGCCTTTTTCTTCTTATCTCGAACGTTGTTTTCCAGCGTTGCGATTTTTGTGTTTTTTCTTGCTTGTGATAGCAGTTGGTTGTTCAGGGGTAACGTCTTTTCGTCCATTTGGTTTAGAGAAAGCACTTGCTTTTGGTGGGTTCTTGGCTAGTTCTTCACGGACTTTTTTGCGAAGTTTTGGACGAACGATATAGTTGACGATAAACTGTTGGAGAATCATCATGAAACCACCGACAACCCAATAAAGTGTGACACTAGCTGGTGAGATGAGGGAGAAGCCGGCAATCATGACTGGGCTCACGTAAGCCATTTTCTTGATTTGTTCTCTTTGCATTTCATCTTCTACTCCGTGAAGTGAAAGGAGTGATTGAAGATAGTAAAGGACACCAGCGCAGGCAGCTAAAATCATACTTGGAGAGCCTAGAGGAATGCCTAGGTAACTTGCTTGAGCAACCCCTTCAGTATATTGGGCAGCAAAGTAAATTGCAGAGAAGAAAGGCATTTGAAGGAGGATAGGGAAACATCCTACACCACCAAACATGCTGATACCGTGTTCTTTTTGAGCGGCAAAGAGAGCTTGTTGGGCTTCGAGTTTTTCTTCTTGAGTAGTCGCTTCCTTGAGACGTGTTTGGTGTGGCTCAAGGACGTGCTTGAGGGCGTTCATCTTTTCAGAGTGAAGCGTTGCCTTCCATGATTGGTAGATACCAAGTGGCAAGATAATCAAGCGCACGATAATGGTTACGATGATGATAGCGACACCAAAGCCTAGACCTTGATCAGTAGCGAAGTACTTGATAGCTTCAGCCATAGGAGCTCCGATCGTATTCCAAATAAATCCTATTGGCTTTCCTGTGGCTTTATCGACGCTAACACAGCCAGTCAAGACTAGCAACATAGCCACTCCCATAGCCGAGAGTGCAAAACGTTTAATAGATTTCACTGTTTTTATTCCTTCTTTAAAAATTATACCTTTCTATTCTACTGTTTTTTTACAAAATATACAATAGTTCTAGAGACCTAATTTGCGATTTTAAAGTCAGGGTAGGGAGGAAAGTTGCTTAGTTTGACATCTAAGTAGCTGACTTTTGAAAAAGGTGTGGGTCCTTTGCGGATTTCTTGGATAAATTTTGCCATGGTAGCAGATGAGTCTGCTTGGGCTAATATTTCCACTGTTCCATCGTCGTTATTCCATACTCGACCTGTGATGCCACCAATTTCAAGTGCCAAGCTGTAAACACCCCAACGAAAGCCGACTCCTTGCACCCTACCTTGGGCAATCATTCTAACCTTTTGCATACCAAACCCCTTTGATTGTGTTATAATATTTCTATGACTATTATAACCTCAAAAGCCAATTCTGTGGTAAAAAATGCCAAGAAATTACACCAAAAAAAATACCGCAAGTCTGCTTATTTGATTGAAGGCTGGCACTTGTTTGAAGAAGCTGTCCAAGCTGGATTTACGATTGAGAAAATCTTTGCCTTAGAAAATTACCGAGATCAGTTAGCCTCGTTTCCGCAAACTGTCTGGGTGTCAGAGGATATTTTGCTAGATTTGGCGGATTCTCAGACTCCACAGGGCATTGTTGCGGTGGTTCAAAAAGAAGAAGTAGGGCAAGCTGACTTGAGTCAGGGCAAGTTCTTGTTTTTGGAAGATGTGCAAGATCCTGGTAATGTGGGAACTATCATTCGAACTGCGGATGCAGCAGGTTTTACTGGAGTGATTGTTTCAGATAAGTCAGCAGATATCTACAGTCTCAAGACCTTGCGTTCGATGCAAGGCAGTCATTTCCATCTGCCCATTTACCGGATGTCGAGTCAAGCGCTTCTTAAGGAAACCAAAGAGGCAGCTATCCCTGTGCTAGCAACAACCCTATCTAAAGATTCTGTTGATTACAGAGAACTGCCTCCTATAGAAAATTTTGTACTAGTCATGGGAAATGAAGGTCAAGGAATTAGTCCCCTCATGGCTGAAAGTGCAGATCAATTGGTCCATATTAGCATGAAGGGTCAGGCAGAGAGTCTCAATGTTGCAGTTGCCGCTGGTATTTTAATTTTCCATTTAAGCTAATTTTAACTTTCTTTGTTATAATCAAGGAAAGATGTTCATAGAAAAGGAGAAAAGATGAATCACACTATTATTCACGACCGCGCAGGTCTCAATCAATTTTACGCTAAAGTCTATGCCTTTGTTGGTCTAGGAATCGGACTATCCGCTTTGGTATCAGGCCTTATGTTGACGATCTTTCAGTCTCAGTTAGTTTACTTTTTGATGCAGGGGCGTCTCTGGTTGACCATTGCAACTTTTGCAGAGCTAGCCCTAGTCTTTGTTGCTAGCAGTATGGCTTCAAGGAATAGTCCAGCGGCTCTTCCAGTATTTTTACTTTACTCAGTATTAAACGGCTTTACACTCAGTTTTGTGGTGGCCTTCTATACTCCAGGGACAGTTTTATCTGCCTTTGTATCAAGCGCCCTTCTCTTTTTTGTCATGGCGGCAGTTGGTATCTTCACCAATAAAGACTTGAGTGGGATTGGTCGAGCGATGATGGCAGCTCTCATCGGTTTGATTATTGCTATGATAGTCAATGTTTTCTTGGCTAGTGGCTTCTTTGATTATATGATCAGCGTAGCCATGGTCTTGGTCTTCTCTGGGCTGATTGCTTGGGACAATCAAAAGATTCGCCTTGCCTATGAACAATCACAAGGTCGTGTAGCAACAGGTTGGGTTGTGTCAATGGCTCTCAGTATCTATCTTGATTTTATCAATCTCTTCCTAAGTATTCTACGTATCTTTGGTCGTAATGACTAAAAGGTCTATGAAATCAGTGTTTTGAGTGACACTGATTTTTTTAAAATTTCTCTTTTCTTTTCTTGGAAATAGGTGTATAATGCTTTTAATTAAATTTTTGAGGAGTAGCTTATGAAGAAAAGTTTTATCCACCAACAAGAAGAAATTTCCTTTGTCAAAAACACTTTTACTCAGTATTTGAAAGACAAGCTAGAAGTCGTCGAAGTTCAAGGTCCTATCTTGAGTAGGGTCGGTGACGGGATGCAGGACAACTTATCAGGTGTGGAGAATGCCGTATCGGTCAAGGTTCTCCAAATCCCTGATGCTACTTATGAAGTGGTGCATTCACTTGCTAAATGGAAACGCCATACCTTGGCTCGTTTTGGTTTCGGTGAGGGTGAAGGTCTTTTCGTCCACATGAAGGCCCTTCGTCCAGATGAAGATTCGCTGGATGCGACCCACTCTGTTTATGTTGACCAGTGGGATTGGGAGAAGGTTATTCCAAATGGACAACGCAACATTGCCTACCTAAAAGAAACCGTTGAGAAGATTTATAAGGCTATTCGCCTTACTGAGTTAGCTGTTGAAGCCCGCTATGATATCGAGTCAATCTTGCCAAAACAAATCACTTTTATCCATACAGAAGAGTTGGTCGAGCGCTACCCAGACTTGACGCCGAAAGAACGTGAAAATGCTATCTGTAAAGAATTTGGAGCTGTTTTCTTGATTGGTATCGGTGGTGAATTACCAGACGGTAAACCGCACGATGGACGTGCACCAGACTATGATGACTGGACAAGTGAGTCTGAAAATGGCTACAAGGGTCTAAATGGTGATATTCTTGTCTGGAATGAATCTCTAGGTGGAGCCTTTGAGCTATCTTCTATGGGAATCCGTGTGGATGAAGAAACTCTTCGCCGTCAGGTGAAAATCACAGGTGATGAAGCCCGCTTGGAATTGGAATGGCACAAGTCCTTGTTGAATGGCCTATTCCCATTGACAATCGGTGGAGGAATTGGACAATCTCGTATGGCCATGTTCTTACTTCGCAAGAAACACATCGGAGAAGTGCAAACAAGTGTTTGGCCTCAAGAAGTCCGCGATACTTACGAAAATATTTTGTAGAGAATCGAACCGCAAGGTTCGGTTTTCTTTCTCTTTTTGCCCATAATTTGGTATAATAAACGGTATGAAAATCGTATCAGGAATCTATGGGGGACGTCCCCTCAAGACACTAGAAGGCAAGACGACAAGACCCACTTCGGATAAGGTTAGGGGAGCCATTTTTAACATGATTGGTCCCTACTTTGAAGGGGGACGCGTCTTGGACCTTTATGCAGGTAGTGGTGGTTTAGCTATCGAGGCAGTTTCGCGTGGCATGTCCAGCGCTGTTTTAGTGGAGCGAGACCGTAAGGCTCAGACCATCGTGGCTGAAAATATTCAGATGACCAAGGATGTTGGAAAATTTCAACTCCTAAAGATGGATGCGGAGAGGGCCTTGGAACAGGTATCTGAGGAATTTGACCTCATTTTCTTAGACCCTCCTTATGCCAAGGAACAAATCGTAGCAGATATTGAAAAAATGGCTGAGAGAGAGCTTTTTTCTGAAGATGTCATGGTCGTGTGTGAGACGGATAAGGCCGTTGAACTTCCAGAAGAAATTGCCTGCCTGGGCATCTGGAAGGAAAAAATTTATGGAATTAGTAAGGTGACAGTCTATGTCAGATAAGGTTGGCTTATTCACAGGCTCATTTGATCCGATGACAAATGGGCATTTGGATATGATTGAACGGGCGAGCAGACTTTTTGATAAACTTTATGTCGGTGTTTTTTTTAATCCCCACAAACAAGGATTTCTCCCTATTGAAAATCGTAAACGGGGGTTAGAAAAGGCTTTGGAACATTTGAGGAATGTTGAAGTCGTGTCTTCTCATGATGAATTGGTGGTTGATGTTGCAAAAAGATTGGGTGCTACTTGTCTAGTGCGAGGCTTGAGAAATGCGTCTGATTTGCAATATGAATCCAGTTTTGATTACTACAACCATCAACTGTCTCCTGATTTAGAGACCATTTATTTACATAGCCGACCGGAACATCTTTATATCAGTTCATCAGGCGTTAGAGAACTTTTGAAGTTTGGTCAGGGTATTGCCTGCTATGTTCCTGAGAGTATTTTGGAGGAAATAAGAAATGAAAAAAAAGATTAGATGGCCCTTATATGTCATTGCGGCCTTGATTGTGACTTTCTTGGCGTTTGTAGTGCCTTTGCCTTATTATATAGAGGTTCCAGGTGGTTCGGAAGATATTCGCCAAGTCCTTAAAGTAAATGACACAGAAGATAAGGAAGCTGGGGCCTATCAGTTCGTTACGGTTGGTGTCCAACATGCCACTTTAGCCCATATGATTTATGCTTGGTTGACGCCTTTTACAGATATTCGGAGTGTCCAAGAGACTACAGGTGGTTCTTCCGATGTTGAATTTATGCGGATCAATCAATTCTATATGCAAACATCGCAAAATATGGCCAAGTATCAAGGGCTAAAAACAGCTGGTAAAGATATCGAACTTAAATACCTTGGGGTTTATGTCTTGACTGTGACGGATAATTCGACCTTTAAAGGGATTCTCAACATCTCTGATACAGTTACCGCACTCAATGATCAGACCTTCGACAGTTCCAAAGACTTGATTGATTACGTCAATTCTCAAAAATTAGGGGACTCCGTCAAGGTCACCTATGAAGAGGATGGGCAAACCAAGTCTGCAGAAGGAAAAATCATTACGCTAGAAAATGGCAAAAATGGAATTGGAATCGGCTTGATTGACCGTACAGAAGTGACTAGTGATGTCCCAATTCGCTTTTCAACAGCTGGTATCGGCGGTCCGAGTGCAGGTCTCATGTTTAGTCTGGCCATCTATACCCAAATAGCTGACCCTGGCCTTCGTAATGGCCGTATCGTTGCCGGTACAGGAACCATTGACCGTGATGGTAATGTGGGGGACATTGGAGGTATTGATAAAAAAGTTGTAGCTTCGGCTAGAGAAGGTGCCGCTATTTTCTTTGCCCCAGATAATCCTGTTAGCGAAGAAGAACAAAAAGCGCATCCGGATGCGAAAAACAATTATCAGACAGCCCTAGAAGCAGCCAAAACAATTAAGACAGATATGAAAATTGTTCCCGTTAAAACTCTACAAGATGCAATTGATTACTTGAAAAACAATCCCTAATTTTTAAGTGAAGTTTCCAAACTAGCGCACAAACAGAGAAGATGGTATAATAGTCAAATGGTTCAATTATTATTCACTCTAAGCAGTCACATGCTCTTTATTTATGTGAGTTTTTACCTTTTAAAGGATCTTGTTAGATGGGAAAAGGTTTTAAAAGTGACAGCTGAGAATACAAGAAAAGTCCGTTTATTGATAGCTCTTTTCAGCATTGTAATGGGCTACATCATGAGTTCTTTCTTTATCAGCCTGTATCAACTGTGGCAAGAAGCGCTTAGAGGACTATTATAAAATCAAGAGTAAAGGAAATAAGTATGGAAAAAATTGTGGTTCAAGGTGGCGATAATCGTCTGGTAGGAAGTGTTACTATCGAAGGAGCAAAGAATGCAGTCTTGCCCTTGTTGGCAGCGACTATTCTAGCAAGTGAAGGGAAGACCGTCTTGCAGAACGTTCCTATCCTGTCAGATGTTTTCACCATGAATCAGGTGGTTCGTGGTTTGAATGCCAAGGTGGATTTTGATGAGGAAGCTCATCTTGTCGAAGTGGACGCGACTGGCGATATCACTGAGGAAGCCCCTTACAAGTATGTCAGCAAGATGCGCGCATCCATCGTTGTCTTGGGGCCAATTCTTGCCCGTGTAGGTCATGCCAAGGTATCTATGCCAGGTGGTTGTACCATTGGTAGCCGTCCTATTGATCTTCATTTGAAAGGTCTAGAAGCTATGGGGGCTAAGATTAGTCAGACAGCTGGTTATATCGAAGCCAAGGCTGACCGCTTACATGGTGCCCATATCTATATGGACTTTCCAAGTGTTGGTGCTACGCAGAACTTGATGATGGCTGCGACCCTGGCTGATGGTGTGACAGTGATTGAAAATGCTGCGCGTGAGCCTGAGATTGTTGATTTAGCTATTCTCCTTAATGAAATGGGAGCCAAGGTTAAAGGTGCTGGCACAGAGACCATTACCATTACTGGTGTTGAGAAACTTCATGGTACGACTCACAATGTAGTCCAAGATCGTATCGAAGCAGGAACCTTTATGGTGGCTGCTGCCATGACCGGTGGTGATGTCTTGATTAAAGACGCTGTCTGGGAGCATAACCGTCCCTTGATTGCCAAGTTACTTGAAATGGGTGTTGAAGTAATTGAAGAAGACGAAGGAATTCGTGTTCGTTCTCAACTAGAAAATCTAAAAGCTGTCCATGTAAAAACCTTGCCCCACCCAGGATTTCCAACAGATATGCAGGCTCAATTTACAGCCTTGATGACAGTCGCAAAAGGTGAATCAACCATGGTGGAAACAGTTTTCGAAAATCGTTTCCAACACCTAGAAGAGATGCGTCGCATGGGCTTGCATTCTGAGATTATTCGTGACACAGCTCGTATTGTTGGTGGACAACCTTTGCAGGGAGCGGAAGTTCTTTCTACTGACCTTCGTGCCAGTGCAGCCTTGATTTTGACAGGTTTAGTAGCACAGGGAGAAACTGTGGTCGGTAAATTGGTTCACTTGGATAGAGGTTACTACCGTTTCCATGAGAAATTGGCGCAGCTAGGTGCTAAGATTCAGCGGATTGAGGCAAGTGATGAAGACGAATAAGAAATCAAGCTACGTAATCAAGCGTTTACTTTTAGTCATTCTGGTACTGATTTTAGGTACTCTGGCCCTAGGAATCGGTCTAATGGTAGGCTATGGAATCTTGGGCAAGGGTCAAGATCCATGGGCTATCCTGTCTCCAGCAAAATGGCAGGAATTGATTCATAAATTTACAGGAAATTAGGCTGGAAAACCAGCCTTTTTCTAAAGATAAGGAGAAATATGAATAAAAAAACAAGACAGACACTGATCGGACTGCTAGTGTTATTACTCTTATCTGCAGGAAGCTATTACATCAAGCAGATGCAGTCGGCACCTAATAGTCCCAAAACCAAGCTTAGTCAGAAGAACCAAGCTTCTGAAGCTCCTAGTCAAGCATTGGCGGAAAGTGTCTTAACAGATGCAGTCAAAAGCCAAATAAAAGGGAACCTTGAGTGGAATGGATCAGGTGCTTTTATCGTCAATGGTAATAAAACAAACCTAGATGCCAAGGTTTCAAGTAAGCCTTACGCTGATAATAAAACAAAGACAGTGGGCAAGGAAACAGTGCCAACTGTAGCAAATGCCCTCTTGTCTAAGGCTACTCGCCAGTACAAGAATCGTGAAGAAACTGGGAATGGTTCGACTTCTTGGACTCCTCCAGGCTGGCATCAGGTTAAGAATCTAAAGGGGACTTATACTCATGCAGTCGATAGAGGTCACTTGTTAGGCTATGCTTTAATCGGTGGCTTAGATGGTTTTGATGCCTCAACAAGCAATCCTAAAAACATTGCTGTTCAGACAGCTTGGGCAAATCAGGCACAGGCCGAGGATTCGACTGGTCAAAACTACTATGAAAGTATGGTACGTAAAGCCTTGGACCAAAACAAGCGTGTCCGTTACCGTGTAACCCTTTATTACGCTTCAAACGAGGACTTAGTTCCTTCAGCTTCACAGATTGAAGCCAAGTCTTCAGACGGAGAATTGGAATTTAATGTTCTAGTTCCCAATGTTCAAAAGGGGCTTCAACTGGATTACCGAACTGGAGAAGTGACTGTAACTCAGTAAAAGATAACATAAACTCCTATGTCACTTGTGGATGTAGGAGTTCTTCTTTTACCAGTTTCAGCAGGGCTACAATAGACACTGATACTCAATGGAAATCAAAGTGCAAACTAGGAGGCTAGCCGCAGGTTGCTCAAAGTACTGCTTTGAGGTTGCAGATAAGACTGACGAAGTCAGCTCAAAACACTGTTTTGAGGTTGCAGATAGAACTGACGAAGTCAGTAACCATACATAAGGCAAGGTTAAGTTGACGTGGTTTGAAGAGATTTTCGAAGAGTATGAGAAAAAATAATATGTATTGGATCATATTTTGTGATATAATAAAGGATAAGATACTATTTTAGGAGAAGAACTATGGAAGACCCAAGTAGTCAGAACTTGTTGCTACAATTTGTTTTATTGTTTATCTTGACGGTGTTAAATGCCTTTTTCTCAGCCACAGAAATGGCCATGGTGTCACTAAACCGTGCGCGGGTTGAACAAAAGGCAGAAGAAGGAGATAGACGCTATATCCGTCTGTTGAAGGTACTAGAAAATCCAAATCATTTTTTATCAACCATTCAAGTAGGGATTACCCTGATTACGATTTTGTCAGGGGCGAGTTTGGCAGAAACTCTAGGACGAGAAATTGTCTCTTGGCTTGGAAATAGCGAAACAGCTTATGCTATTGCAAGTTTTCTATCTTTAGCATTTTTGACTTATATTTCCATCGTTTTTGGGGAATTGTATCCTAAGAGAATCGCTCTTAATCTAAAGGATGCCTTGGCGATTCGTACAGCGCCAGTTATTATTGGGCTGGGAAAACTAGTTAGTCCCTTTGTTTGGCTCTTGTCTGCGTCTACTAATCTTTTGAGTCGCTTGACTCCTGTGGCCTTTGACGATGCTGATGAAAAAATGACCCGTGATGAAATTGCCTACATGCTGACAAATAGTGAAGAAACACTAGATGCTGACGAAATTGAGATGTTACAGGGAATTTTTTCACTGGACGAATTAATGGCCAGAGAGGTCATGGTTCCTCGAACAGATGCCTTTATGGTGGATATTCAGGATGATAGTCAAACCATTATCCAAAATATTTTGAAACAGAATTATTCTCGTATCCCTGTCTATGATGGAGACAAGGATAACGTGATTGGGATTATTCATACCAAGAGTCTTCTTAAGGCAGGCTTTGTAGACGGTTTTGACAATATTGTTTGGAAGAGAATTTTACAAGATCCACTCTTTGTTCCTGAAACCATTTTTGTGGATGACTTGCTAAAAGAATTTCGCAATACCCAAAGACAAATGGCAATCTTGCTAGATGAATACGGTGGGATGGCTGGTTTGGTGACCCTGGAAGACCTCTTAGAGGAAATCGTTGGGGAAATCGATGATGAAACGGACAAAGCAGCAATAGATGTTCATCAGATTGGCGATGATACTTACATTGTTCAAGGTACCATGAATCTCAATGATTTTAATAGCTACTTTGATGTTGAGCTGGAAAGTGATGACGTTGATACCATCGCTGGTTATTATTTAACAGGAATTGGGAGTATTCCAACGACTGAGAAACTCAGCTATGAATTGGTCAGCCAAAACAAACAGCTTATCCTAACCAATGATAAGGTGAAAAATGGACGTGTTACCAAGGTAAAAGTCCAAATCACAGAAGTCGAAATAGAAGAAGAAACAGAGTAAACTAGAGGCTTTTGTCACCATGCGTGACGAAGCTTTTTTCAGTTGATTTTAAAAGGGAATAGTATCCTTGAAAAAACTTGGCCCCAAACTTACCCCAAAAGTTTTTTAAAAGTTATTCGTATTTATCCGATGAAAAAGAAAAAAGCCCTTCAAACGGGGCTTTCTGTTCATTTGCAACTTGATAAATCAAGTTATAGAAGGCGGTAGACGGATTTGAACCGACGATCAAGCTTTTGCAGAGCCGTGCCTTACCACTTGGCTATACCGCCTTAACGTTTATTATTATACCTTGAAAATGATTTTCAGTCAATAGGTTTTTCAGATTTTTTGTGTTAATAAGCCTAAATATTCTGAAAATTCGTTTACTTTTCTTGAAATATCTTGAAATATATGGTATAATTAATAATAACCTATACTTTATAAGAGGAGTAAAGAAATGAAAAAAAATCAAGTGCTTGCTGTAGCGGGGGCTACCTTATTAGCGTCAGGAGTTCTAGCTGCGTGTTCAAACACTAGTTCAAATAATGCGAAATTAGCAAAAGATTACCAATATGTTTATCAAACAGATCCAGAAACTTTGGATTATATCGTCAGCAATATTGATTCAACATCATTCGTCACAACAAATGCTGTAGATGGTTTGTTGGCTAATGATAAATATGGTAACCTGGTTCCTTCTATTGCTGAATCATGGACAGTTTCAAAAGATGGTTTGACTTATACCTATAAAATCCGTAAGGATGCTAAATGGGTGACAGCAGAGGGAGAAGAGTACGCTCCTGTCACTGCTAAAGACTTTGTTACTGGTTTGAAACACGCCGTAGATGGAAAATCAAAAGGACTTTCAATCGTTAGCTCTTCTATTAAGGGATTAGAAGCATACATCAAGGGTGAAACAAGCGATTTTTCAACAGTTGGTGTAAAAGCACTTGATGACCAAACACTAGAGTATACCTTGAACCAGCCAGAAACTTTCTGGAATGACAAGACAACTAGTGGTGTCATGATGCCGGTTAATGAAGAATTCTTAACTTCAAAAGGGGAAGGTTTTGGTGCCCCAACAGATGCGAACTCTATTCTTTATAACGGTCCATTTGTCTTAAAATCTGTAACTCCAAAATCATCTATCGAGATGGCTAAAAATGATGCTTACTGGGACAAAGAAAATGTAAAAATTGAGAACGTTAAGTTCACTTTCTGGGATGGTAAGGATCAAGATGTGATTGCTAAAGGTTTTGCCGATGGTCAATATAGCAAGGCGCGTATCTTCCCTACAAGTTCTACATATGAAAAATATGCAGCTGACTTCAAAGATAACATTTACTTTAATGAACCAGGTGCAGGTGTTGCAACTGTCAGCTTGAACTATGGTCGTACAACGTATAACCACACAGCCAAAACAAGTGATGCCCAAAAGACATCTGCTAAGAAAGCATTGCTAAACAAGGAATTCCGTCAAGCCTTGAACTTTGCGGTCGATCGCAATTCTTACTCAGCTCAAACAAATGGTACTGACGGCGCTGCAGTAGCCATCCGTAATACGTTTGCACCTTATAATCTTCAAGTTGGTAAGAAAATATTTGGTGAGTTGGTACAAGAAAGCTTAGCTAAGACAAATTCTTCTACTTGGTCAAACGTATCTCTAGCAGATTCTCAAAATGGACTTTACAATGAAGAAAAAGCTAAAGAAGTATTTGCTAAGGCAAAAGCAAGTTTACAAGCTGAAGGTGTTGAGTTCCCAATTCACTTGGATGCCTTGGTTATCCAAGAATCAACAGCGGTTGTAAACCGTGTTCAATCATTGAAACAATCAATTGAAAAAGTATTGGGTTCAGATAATGTTGTTGTAGACTTGCAACAAATGACTCAAGCAGAAGCTTTACCAATTTCATTTAGTGCTCCGACAGCTAAAGAGCAAGACTGGGATATCCATACCTTGTCAGGATGGAACCCTGATTATCAAGATCCGTCTACTTTCTTGGATCAGTTCGTCATTAAGGGAGGAAACACTCGTCTTTACCTTGGTATCGACCAAAGCACTGATGCATCAGTAGTGAGCAAACTTGGTTTAGCTGACTATGGAAAATTACTTGATGACGCAAACAGCGAAAACCAAGATGTTCAAAAACGTTATGAAAAATACGCAGTAGCACAAGCTTGGTTGACTGATAATGCTTTGACAATTCCAGTAATGGCTTCTCCTAAAGAAACAGCCGTTTCATATGTTTCAAAAGTTCTACCATTTAGCTCTTCGTATTCTGTAGCCGGCCTTAAAGGTGAAAATTCAGGATACTTGAAGTACACTGAAGTTGGTGAAAAAGCAATCACCAAAGAAGAGTATGAAAAAGCTCGTGAAAAATGGTTGAAAGAAAAGACTGAGTCAAACGAGAAAGCTCAAAAAGAATTGGCAAGTCATGTGAAGTAAATAATTTTCAATAGAACTTTCTCTCCATGAGGAGAAGGTTCTTTTGGGATTTTTAAAGGAAATGATATGAAAAAATATATTTTTATGCGTGTTTTGCGGTCATTGGTTTCTATCTTCTTAGTAACAACCTTGACTTACACGATTATCTATACAATGGTTCCTCGAAAATTGATTTTCAAACAGGATACCAACTATAACAAGATTGCGACAACTGCTGATAAACGTGATAACTATGAGAATACCGTTTATGAGCGTATGGGCTATATCGAGTACTACGATACCAAAGAGTTGCAAGAAAAAGCTAGCCAGATGGATGCTTCGGTAACCGTTGAAGCTAATGACACCAACAAGGCTATCTATGAAAAGTACATCAAACAAATCGGTCATGGTTGGACCTTGGGAGAATTTACTGAAAGTGGCCAATTCTACGCTACTCGTGAAATCCCCATTTTTGAACGTGTTTTCAAATTCTATGCTAACTTGATTGACATTGATCATACAAATAAAATTCAAGACCCTGAAAATCCAGACTTGAAACGTTACCTTCGTTTCGAAAACGATCCAGCGATCGGATGGTCATTGGTCGGTTCAGGTACTAAACACAAATATCTCTTGTACTTCAACAGTCAGTTCCCATTTGTGCATCAAAACTTTGTGAACATTAATTTAGGTGACTCTTATCCAACCTATGCTAATAGCCCTGTTTTACAGGTTATTACTCAGGGACAAGGACAAACAAAAACATCTCAAGTTCAGTTCCCAACAGGTAAGAAAACTTCTTCTGTAAATATTTACTCAAGAACCTACAAATCACCTAGTCAGGCTGACTCTCGTGAAGTAGCCAACTACGGAAAAGATGATCCTTATACAGCTACGGAAAGTAACTACCAATATCCTTCTATGATTGCTAGTTCTGCTGTCGTTGGATTGATTGGTTTGCTGATTTCTTATGCGATTGCCGTGCCACTTGGTTCAGCTATGGCTCGCTTCAAGAACACTTGGATTGATAGCTTCTCAACAGGTGCTTTGACCTTCTTGATGGCTCTTCCAACAATTGCCTTGGTTTATATCGTTCGTTTGGCTGGTTCTTCAATCGGTTTGCCAGATTCATTCCCTATCTTGGGTGCTGGAGATTGGCGTTCGTATGTTTTACCAGCAGTGATCCTTGGTTTGTTGGGTGCTCCTGGTACAGCGATTTGGATTCGTCGTTACATGATTGACTTACAGTCACAAGACTTTGTACGTTTTGCTCGTGCAAAAGGTTTGTCTGAAAAAGAAATTTCAAACAAACATATCTTTAAAAATGCCATGGTTCCGCTGGTTTCAGGAATTCCTGGTGCCGTTATCGGGGTTATCGGTGGTGCAACCCTTACTGAAACAGTCTTTGCCTTCCCAGGTATGGGTAAAATGTTGATTGACTCTGTAAAAGCATCTAATAACTCTATGGTCGTTGGTCTTGTCTTTATCTTTACATGTATTTCTATCTTCTCCCTTCTTTTAGGAGATATTTGGATGACTATTATTGACCCACGTATTAAATTGACTGAGAAAGGAGGCAAATAATGTCTACAATCGATAAAGAAAAATTTCAGTTTGTAAAACGTGACGATTTTGCCTCTGAAGCCATTGATGCGCCAGCTTATTCATACTGGGGATCAGTGTTTAGACAATTTATGAAGAAAAAATCAACTGTAGTTATGTTGGGAATCTTGGTAGCTATCATTTTGATGAGTTTCATTTACCCAATGTTTTCTAAGTTTGATTTCAATGATGTCAGCAAGGTAAACGACTTTAGTGCTCGTTATATCAAGCCAAATGCTGAGCATTGGTTCGGTACAGACAGTAATGGTAAATCTCTCTTTGACGGTGTCTGGTTCGGAGCTCGTAACTCTATCCTCATTTCTGTGATTGCGACAGTGATTAACTTAGTTATCGGTGTCTTTGTCGGTGGTATTTGGGGAATTTCAAAATCAGTAGACCGTGTGATGATGGAAGTTTACAACGTCATCTCAAATATCCCATCTCTTTTGATTGTCATTGTCTTGACTTACTCAATCGGAGCTGGATTCTGGAATCTGATTTTTGCCATGAGTGTAACAACATGGATTGGGATTGCCTTCATGATCCGTGTGCAAATCTTGCGTTATCGTGACTTGGAATACAACTTGGCGTCACGTACTTTGGGAACGCCAACATTGAAGATTGTTGCCAAAAATATCATGCCTCAATTGGTATCTGTTATTGTGACAACGATGACTCAAATGCTTCCAAGCTTTATCTCATACGAAGCTTTCTTGTCTTTCTTCGGTCTTGGATTACCGATTACAGTGCCAAGTTTGGGTCGTTTGATTTCAGATTATTCACAAAACGTAACAACCAATGCTTACTTGTTCTGGATTCCATTGACAACTCTTGTCTTGGTATCCTTGTCCCTTTTCGTAGTTGGTCAAAACTTAGCGGATGCTAGTGATCCACGTACACATAGATAGGAGTAGAAATGACAAAAGAAAAAAATGTAATTTTGACTGCTCGCGATATTGTCGTGGAATTTGACGTTCGTGACAAAGTATTGACAGCCATTCGCGGCGTTTCCCTTGAACTAGTTGAAGGAGAAGTATTAGCCTTGGTAGGTGAGTCAGGATCAGGGAAATCTGTTTTGACAAAGACTTTCACAGGTATGCTTGAAGAAAATGGTCGTATTGCTCAAGGAAGTATTGACTACCGCGGTCAGGATTTGACAGCTCTATCTTCTCACAAGGATTGGGAACAAATTCGTGGTGCTAAGATTGCGACTATCTTCCAAGATCCAATGACTAGTTTGGACCCGATTAAAACAATTGGTAGTCAGATTACAGAAGTTATTGTGAAACACCAAGGAAAAACAGCTAAAGAAGCGAAAGAATTGGCCATTGACTACATGAATAAGGTTGGGATTCCAGACGCAGATAGACGTTTTGATGAATACCCCTTCCAATATTCTGGAGGAATGCGTCAACGTATCGTTATTGCTATTGCCCTTGCCTGCCGACCTGATGTCTTGATCTGTGATGAGCCAACGACTGCCTTGGATGTAACCATCCAAGCACAGATTATTGATTTGCTGAAATCTTTACAAAACGAGTACCATTTCACAACAATCTTTATCACCCACGATCTTGGTGTGGTAGCAAGTATTGCGGATAAGGTGGCTGTTATGTATGCAGGAGAAATCGTTGAGTATGGAGCTGTTGAGGAAGTCTTCTATGATCCTCGCCATCCATATACATGGAGTCTCTTGTCAAGCTTGCCTCAGCTTGCTGATGATAAAGGGGATCTTTACTCAATCCCAGGAACACCTCCGTCACTTTATACTGACCTGAAAGGGGATGCTTTTGCCTTGCGTTCTGACTATGCAATGCAGATTGACTTCGAACAAAAAGCTCCTCAATTCTCAGTATCAGAGACGCATTGGGCTAAAACTTGGCTTCTTCATGAGGATGCTCCAAAAGTAGAAAAACCAGCTGTGATTGCAAATCTCCATGATAAGATTCGTGAAAAAATGGGATTTGCCCATCTGGCAGACTAGGAGGAAGGAAATGTCTGAAAAATTAGTAGAAATCAAAGATTTAGAAATTTCCTTCGGTGAAGGAAGTAAGAAGTTTGTTGCGGTTAAAAATGCTAACTTCTTTATCAACAAGGGAGAAACTTTCTCGCTTGTAGGTGAATCAGGAAGTGGGAAAACAACTATTGGTCGTGCCATCATCGGTCTAAATGATACAAGTAATGGAGATATCATTTTTGATGGTCAAAAGATTAATGGTAAGAAATCGCGTGAACAAGCTGCGGAATTGATTCGTCGAATCCAGATGATTTTCCAAGACCCTGCTGCAAGTTTGAATGAACGTGCGACTGTTGATTATATTATTTCTGAAGGTCTTTACAATCACCGTTTGTTTAAGGATGAAGAAGAACGTAAAGAGAAAGTTCAAAATATTATCCGTGAAGTAGGTCTTCTTGCTGAGCACTTGACTCGTTACCCTCATGAGTTCTCAGGTGGTCAACGTCAACGTATCGGTATTGCCCGTGCCTTGGTCATGCAGCCAGACTTTGTTATTGCGGATGAGCCCATTTCAGCCTTGGACGTTTCTGTGCGTGCCCAAGTCTTGAACTTGCTCAAAAAATTCCAAAAAGAACTTGGTTTGACCTATCTCTTTATCGCCCATGACTTGTCGGTTGTTCGTTTTATTTCAGATCGTATCGCAGTTATTTATAAGGGTGTTATTGTAGAGGTTGCTGAAACAGAAGAATTGTTTAACAATCCAATTCATCCATATACTCAAGCCTTACTGTCAGCGGTACCAATTCCAGATCCAATCTTGGAACGTAAGAAGGTCTTGAAGGTTTATGACCCAAGTCAACACGACTATGAGACTGATAAGCCGTCTATGGTTGAAATCCGTCCAGGTCACTATATTTGGGCTAACCAAGCCGAATTGGCACGTTATCAAAAAGGACTAAACTAAGAATGGTTTTATAATTTCCATGTCAATTTTTATGGAAATTATAAACCTTTTTTTGTTGAATTGATTTGAAAAAACTTTGAAATTATCCTGAAAGAATTTTCGGAAAATTTTAAAAAATTCTGAAATATTCTTGACAGTTAATGAAAAAGGTGGTAAGATAGGAAACATCAAAAAAGAAAGCAGAAAAAGAAATGAATAAGAGACCAGCTGTAACTATGAATCAAAACTTTTACTTTAGCTACTTTAGATAGTGTTTGTAGACATGTCATCATGGATGCAAACAGTTCAAGCAATTTGTTTGTATCTATGTGGCTAAGGTTTTTGATTGTGGTCCATATAGATGAATATCTAAATGGACTAGCAAAGTTATAACTTGTTAGATTATTTCAAGCATCCGTTTAGGTATTATCTAGGCGGTTTTTTGTTTTATACTCTTCGAAAATCAAATTCAAACCATGTCAACGTCGCCTTGCCGTACTCAAGTACAGCCTGCGGCTAGTTTCCTAGTTTGCTCTTTGATTTTCATTGAGTATTATCTTTTCTGAGAAGGAGTTTCATTATGAAAGTTGTTCGAAAATTACTAGCCCCTCTCTTGGTAGTGGGTATCCTCTTGACCTCTCTGATTAGTTTACATCAGTTGAAGGCAGATAAGAAAAAAGATGTGTTTCGTATCGGTATTTCGCAATTTATTACCCATCAGTCTCTAGATGCTACTAGAGAAGGATTTGTGGATGAACTAGCCAAACAAGGTTATCTTGAAGGGGAAAATATTGAGATTGATTTGCAAAATGCACAGGGAGAACAAAGAAATCTAAAAACCATTTCTCAGCAGCTAGCAGAATCCAGTGATGTTGTTCTAGCCATCGCAACGCCTTCTGCCCAGAGCTTGGCCAATACAACGCAAACAACACCGGTTATCTTTTCAGCTGTAACAGACCCAGTCAGTGCCAAGTTGGTTGAGTCAAGAGAGCATCCTGGAGGCAATGTAACTGGGACAAGCGACCAGTCGTCAGATGCCATTTCAACCCAAATCAATTTGATAAAGAAAGTGTTGCCAAAGGCTAAAACGATTGGAATTCTCTATACTCAGAGTGAGCCAAATTCGGTTGTCCAAAAGGATGAGGCTAAGCGTCTTCTGGAAGAAAAAGGCTTTACCGTTGTTGAAAAAACAATCTTGGACAGTAACAACGTCAAGGCGGCAGCCGAGAGCTTGATGGCAGAGGTTGATATGGTTTTTGTACCAACGGACAATATCATTTCGTCAACTATGGAAACAGTCAAGCAGGTTTCTATTAAACATAAGGTACCAGTATTTGGTGGTTCAACAGAAATGGTTGCGGTTGGTGGCTTGTATAACTACGGAACCAATTATGAAGAATTGGGAAGACAGACAGCTCGCATGCTGATTCGTGTTTTAAAAGGTGAAAAGCCAGAAAATATGGCAGTTGAGTTGCCTGAAAAACTGGAATTGCATACCAATCAAGAAATGGCAGATGCACTAGGAATTGATATCAGTAAGTTAGAAGGCAAGGAATAAGGAGGTTTAAGATGAGTTTTGTATTATCTAGTTTATCAGAAGGTTTGTTATGGTCGATTATGGCTATTGGGGTCTACTTGACTTTCCGTATTTTGGATATTGCGGATATGACTGCTGAGGGAGCCTTTCCTCTGGGGGCAGCTGTCGTTGTATCACAGATACAGGCAGGGACAAATCCTTGGATTGCGACCTTACTTGCTTTGCTTGCAGGTATGGTAGCAGGTCTTGTATCAGGAATGCTCCACACCAAGATGAAAATTCCAGCTCTCTTGACAGGTATTGTAACCTTGACAGGGCTCTATTCCATCAATATTAAAATCATGGGAAGTGTGCCCAATCTTTCCTTGGGAGATTCTTCAACCGTCTTTAAACAATTAGCGAACTTTGGTCTGACAAATGAAGAAGCTGTGTTCTCACTCAGTTTAGCCTGTCTCTTACTTGTTTGTTTGGTTTTGACCCTTTTGATGAAAACGGAGATTGGTTTGGTTTTACGTTCGACTGGGGACAATATTCCGATGAGTGAGGCAAATGGGGTCAATGTAGACACCATGAAGATTGTTGGTTACATGATTTCAAACGGCTTGATTGCCCTATGTGGTTCCTTGTTTGCCCAAAATGATGGATTTTCAGATGTGACTTCTGGGACAGGAACCATTGTTGTTGGTTTGAGTGCAGTGATTATTGCGGAAGTCTTGATACACGATTTGACCATTGGAGGCCGCTTGTTATCTATCGGAATCGGTGCTATTGTTTACCGTTTGATTATTTTAAATATCTATGAAATTCCAAATCTAGATCAAAACCTGGTTCGTCTCTTTAATGCAATCTTGCTCGCCTTGGTTTTATTTGCACCAGAATTGCAAAAGAGATTAAAGATTCGTGGTCTGAAATTGAGAAATGAATAGGAGGAGAAAGTTATGGCAAGTTTATTAACACTTGAAAATATCCACAAGACATTTGAAGCAGGGACGGTCAATGAGAACCATGTCCTCAAAGGATTAGATTTAGAAGTGGAAGAGGGAGATTTTATCTCTGTGATCGGTGGAAATGGTGCAGGTAAATCCACTTTGATGAATATCTTGGCTGGTAATCTATCGGTAGACGAAGGAGACCTTTTATTGGCAGATAAATCCATTAAAAATCTGAGCGTCAGAAAGAGAGCCAAGGATATTGCACGTGTTTTTCAGGATCCTAAGATGGGAACAGCTTCTCGTTTGACGATTGAGGAGAATATGGCTATTGCCTTGAGACGTGGGCAAAAGAGAGGGCTTGGCTGGGGTGTGAAGGAGAAGGATAGAATCCAGTTCCAAGAAGCCTTGAAAGAGTTGAATATTGGCCTTGAAAATCGCTTGAAAGTGGATACTCAATACCTCTCAGGAGGACAAAGACAGGCCTTGACCCTAGTCATGGCAGCTCTGGTGAAACCTAAACTTTTGCTTTTGGATGAACACACTGCGGCACTTGACCCGAAAACGAGTCAAATGGTGATGGATTTGACGCAAAAGATTGTGGAAGACCATCAGTTGACGACTTTGATGATTACCCATGATATGAACCATGCAATTGAGTACGGAAATCGTCTCATTATGCTCTATCAAGGAAAGATTGTGGTGGATGTCAAGGGAGAGGAGAAAAAGCATCTGACGGTTGAAAATCTTATGCATCTCTTCCAGAAAAATAGTGGTCAAAGCCTAGTCAGTGATGAGTTGGTTTTGGGATAAAGAAAAAGGCTGAGATCCAGTGTCTCAGTCTTTTATAATATGGATTACACAGCATTGTTAACTAGATACTTGTCAATTGCTGTATGACATTAGTATTGATTTAAATTGATACAAGGTAAAAGAAATCTGGAAGAATCTGTTTCTGTCGAGGAGTTCTCACGATTGTTAAAACCAGTCCTCAAGACAAAAGGACTGGTTTATAGTTTAGAATATTATCTTAAAAGATATCAGTTAAATGGTAGATGAAATGGTGTATAACATACTTGAGTTGAACTTGAATAGAATGGGCCCTCTAAGTAATTCTTAAAAATTTATAGATCTAATCTATCTTATTTTTTAGTAGGAAGATGGATGTTAAGACTAAACTAAGTCCTGATAAGAAGAGCAGTGGATTTGAGGATTCACCAGTTTCTGGAAGTTGTTCTTTGAGATGAGTATTTTCCAGCTGGGAAGGACTATCGGTAGTTGAAGCCTGCTCAAAGTTTAGGGAGGTTGTTGCAACTGTTTTGCTTATTGAGGTTTCCGGAGTATTGACATTTTGATAGACTACCGCATATGTACTAAAGAGACTGGTAGTAAATTCTGCCATACCATCACGAATAGTGAAAGAAAGTGATTTCAATTCTTTTGTCGGAGTTAGGTAATAAATATTTTCTACATCAGCTGTAATTGGTAATCTAACTAAAACAGCTCCCCGTGGTTGTATATTATGGTTGTTTGAATTTTTAAATTGAATATCATAAGCATCGTATATCTTGCCAAAGAGTTCTTGAGCCAACACGTGTTTACTAGAGAGATGAGAAATTCCTTCTAAGTCAGTTGCTCTACCAATAATCTCAACACCAGTCTTTTCATCCTTCAAGACACGAAGTTTATACTCAGCAATACTGCTAGTAGATGTTTTTTCTTGCCTAGCTCCTTTACCAGGTTCACTATAATTAGGACTGTCTATGGTAGGAGCTTTCTGTTCTCTTCCTGTCTCTATAGATTTGGTGTATTCAGGTCTTTCCACAGAAGGTGCCTCCTGATCCCCAACAGTTCCGATAGGACCAGTATATTCAGGTCTTTCCACGGTAGGTGCTTCTTGATCCCCGGCAGTTCCGATAGGCTCAGTGTATTCGGGAATTTCCACAGAAGGTGCCTCCTGCTCACCAGCAGTTCCGATAGGACCAGTGTATTCGGGTCTTTCCACAGAAGGTGCCTCCTGATTTCCCGCAGTGCCGATAGGCTCAGTGTATTCAGGAATTACTACAGAAGGTGCTTCTTGGTCTCCTGCAGTGCCTATAGGATCTGTGTACTCAGGAATGGTTCCAACTGGAGCAGGCTCATCCCCTTTGCTTGTAAGGATTTTTTCTTCAACTGGAGCAGTTTCGTCCTTAGGAAAGACAGCTACAACAGGACTAGTCGTTGTTGTACCTTGGATGGCATAAGCTTCTATCGGCTTGCCAGCTTTACGGTCCGTAGTTTCAGGAATATCTAGTTGGACCTTATTATTCTTGATGGTTAATACTGTTTGTTCACCTGATGTGACAAGATGATCATCATCGACTTTTCTAAGTAGAAGAGGATCTTTGATACCAGGGAAGGTCACAGCGACTGCATCCCAATTGCCAGTTGGTAGGGTTAGGGTAACAGTCTTATCTTTGGACTTAACGGAATCAAGACTTGGACTATCGAGAGACACAGAAGGTGCCTTTAAGATATCAAAGGAATCAAGAGAAATTTTCTTTCGTCCTTGTGGAGAATTTGGATCCACTTTCAAAGTAAGAACGTGATCACCATCAGCTAGATTTGTGAATTTGCCAATTAATGCACCTTTTTCAGTTGCTCCTGAAGTGTAGAAATCAAGGGCTGGCATTTCTTTACCATCAAGTGTGACAAGCGCCTTGCCAAGGGCAGATGTTTTCAGTCCATAGATTCGGATACCTGTTCCAGAGAATGGAATGGTTGCAGTGGCTTCAGAAGCGAGGCTATCATCTGAGTTGATGTCAGCATATTTCTCTGTAGAAGCATAGAGTTCTGTATCGCTCCAATCCTTAAACATGGAACCATACTGGATACGAGGGTCACGGTCGTCGATCTTCTCAACAGCTTCTCCTTGACCTGGGAAGACCTTGAAGTAGTCTAAGGAAATTTTTGAGCGTTCACTTCCTCGTCCCTTATGTTCTCGTTTAACAGTGATGGTCATGAGGTGAGGACCTGGGGATAGATTTGTATAACGACCGATTAGGACCCCCTTTTCAGTAGCACCAGCTGTATAGAAATCAAGCTCTCCCACAGATTTACCATCGATTTTAACGTCAGCAAGTCCCAATTGAGATGACTTGAGTCCGTAGATTTCAATACCAGGGCCATTGAATGGGATGGTTGCAGTCGCATCTTTATCAGAATAATTTCCATTTGAGATATCGGCGTATTTCTCTGTGCCGCTAAATAGTTCTGAGTCAGCCCAGTTTCCATAAGCTGAGCCGTACTGGATGCGCTTGTCACGGTCATCCATCAACTCACTGAAGGAATCGATAGAAGCAGGATCTGAAACTGGTGTTGTACGGTCCCTTAGCATAGCCTTAACGGTATAAGTATAGGCATGGCTAGAATCAATCGAGCGATCGATAAAGTGAGTTTGGTTGGTGATAAACTCACGAACGCTAGGAGTTTGACTGTTTTCATCCTTGCTTTCTCGTCGGATGACATAATGACTTGCTCCTTCAACTGTATTAAAGTCAAGTTCAGCTGTGATGGAATCTTTTCGAAGGGCTGATAAGCGAGTCACTCGTCCAGGGAAGTTTTCAAAGGTAATGACATCACCTTTTTGAGTCGCAAGTTGGATACGGTTATCTTTGAGGCGACTAGCTTGAACTTCCTTGCCATTAATCTTGATAATACTAGCTTCGATATTTGGATAGTCTACGACTAAGTCTCCACCCACATTAGAAAGGAAAGATAGCGTTTCAAGATTTTTCTCTTTCCATTTCATGCTGACTTCAAAGTTACCACGAGCGACTAAGCCTGAGACTTGCCCGTCTTTCCAGGCATCTGGGAGGGCTGGTAATGGGGCAATGTAGCCTGTGTGAGACTGAAGGAGCATTTCTGCCATACCGCTGGTTGCACCAAAGTTTCCATCAATTTGGAAAGGCGCGTGCGTATCCCAGAGATTTTCTAGGGTTGAGGATCTGAGCTGTTCTGCCAACAAACGGTGGGCACGATTTCCATCTAAGAGACGGGCCCAGAGGTTGATTTTATTGGCCTTAGACCAACCAGTTCCACCATCTCCACGGTGGTTTAGGGTTGCGCGTGCAGCTTCTAGATATTCAGGCTGATCCTTGCCAAATAGAGTACCTGGGAAGAGACCAACTAGATGGGAAACGTGGCGGTGGTGGTTTTCAATGCCTTCGTTGGTGAATTGTGGGCTGTCTTCTTCGTACCATTCCTTGATACGGCCGTCTTGGTTGATATGAAGTGGTTTGAGCTTATCAAATTTAGCCTTCACTTCTGTCACCAAATCTTGGTCGACCTTCAGATGATTGGCTGCTTCCATATAGTCGTGGAATAGCTGCCAAACTAGAGATTGGTCAAAGGTATTCCCAATCGTGATGGTTCCATGCTCTGGTGAGTAGGATGGAGAAGATACCCAACGGTCACTTGCTTGGTCATAATGCAGGAAGGAATTCCAGAACTTGGCTGTTTCCTTGAGCATTGGATAAATCTTTTCTTTAAGATAAGTTTCATCCTTGGTGAATTTGTAGTAGTCATAGACGTTCTGCATCATCCAAGCATTGGCAGCAGGAGACCAACCCCAATAGTAGTTCCAACCAGGAGTAGTCCAGCCAAATGGTGTCGCCTGAGTATGAACCAACCAACCGTTTTCTTGACCTTCTTTGGATTCGATACCTGCGTATTCTTTAGCAGCGATACGACCATAATAGCGCATGTCATCGATATAATTGATCATTGGCTTAGCCGTTTCTGCGAGATTGCTCATGTAGGCAGGCCAATAGTTCATCTGTAGGTTGACATTGAGGTGGTAGTCTGAGTTCCAAGGTGGATTGTCTACAGCATTCCAGACTCCTTGCAAGTTGGCAGGGAGGGCATCTGTTCGGTTACGAGACGAACTGATGAGGAGATAACGTCCGTATTGGAAGAAGAGTTCTTCTAACTTTTGGCCTTTTGTTGGATTATAGGTTTGAAGAGCTTCTTTTGTAGTTTGATTAGACTTGCTACCGCCGAGGTTTAATTGAACACGGTTGAAAAGGCTTTGGTAATCCTTGATGTGATCATTTTTCAGAGTCTCATAGTCTTTGGTTTTAGCAGCTTCAACGATAGATTTGACAGTTTTTTCTACATCAATATCCTTGCGGTAATTGGTTTTCGGATTTTGAGCAAAATTAGTCTTGGCACTGAGTAAAAGCGTAGCGTAGCTGGCCCCTGTGACCGTTAAACTATCATCATGGACAGTAACTTTTCCGTCCGTTTTAAGTCCTAGATAGGATGCAAACTGGAGTCCATTATCTTTGACTGTACCTTTTAGTAGGATACCATTTGGGTCTGTCGTAACATGGCCATTCTTGTAGTGAGAATATTCCGATGAGTAGTCTCCGTTGGCAATCAAATCTTCTGTTAAGGTATTCCAAAGGGTAAAATCAAGCGTCTTATCTCCCTTTTTAGTCAAGTGGGTCACGGTGACATCATCAGGATAGCTGGAGAAGGTTTCACGTTTGAAGGTTGTTCCATCTTGGGTATAGGAGGTAGTTGTGATAGCTTCAGAAATATCTAAGCCACGATGATAGTGAGTAACATTTTCCAAGCCCTTCTTCTGGTTATTAAAGACCATAAAGATATCACCGAAGGCTAGGTAGCGACCGTATTGGGCATTGTTTGGCCCAACCAAATTTCTCTCTGCTAGTTGTTTGGCTTTTTGACGGTCACCGTCTTCTAAGGCTTTACGGATTTCTGCTAAGACTTTGTAACGGTCCTTGTAGTTTCCACCGTTGTAGTCTTGACTATCTGGCTGTGGGCCTCCAGACCAAAGTGTTTTTTCGTTGTACTGGATTCTTTCTTCACCGATGAGTCCGAAAACCTTGGCACCCATTTCCCCATTTCCGACTGGGAGGGCTTGTTTTTCCCAACCGTCATAGGAAGGAGCAGTTGGTTGGTTGTAATGTAGTTCGTAATGTTCTTGTTTGTTCACAGGAAGTTCTGGTTTCTCGCTCTCCTTATTTTCAGCAGGGGCGGTAGCTGTCGTTGTATCCGACTGACTACTTGTTTGAGGTAATTCTGGTTCTGCGATGGTTTGCTTCTCAGATGATTCAGCTATAGGCTGAGTCTCTGTGTTAGAAGCAAGAACTTCCTCAACTTTCGTATCCGGTTTAGCAGAGGTTTCAGTAATTGTTGCCTCACTTTCCGGAATCTCGACACCATCAGCAGCCACATCCTGTGCTGCTAAAAAAACAGCTCCTAGTAAAACAGAGGCAGCTCCGACACTTAGTTTTCGGATGCTATACTTGCAGGATTTTTCCCAATATCTCTTATCCACAAAATTCTCCTTTCTCATGTCTGTAAGCGCATACATTTTCTTTTTAAAAAATAAGTCTTGCAGAAATTTGTGCAATGTAATTTGAATAATTTTAATATAACAAATAAATAGAACTATTGCAAGGGCTTTCAAGAAAAATGGACTTATTTTACTAAGTATGAAGTATTTGCTAATTACTTAGGAAATCACAGTAGATGTAAGCGTAAAACAAACTAGTCAGTTCGCCTTCTTTGTGTTATAATGAAAGAGACTCAAAAAGAAACAGGAGAAAAATGATGGATTTACTATTAGCAATTGTATTGATTGTGTTAGCTTTTCTAGGAGGAGCTCTTGGAGGAATGTACTTGGTTCGTAAGCAAATCGAAAAAGAATTTGCTGACAACCCACGTTTGAATGCTGAAGCAGTTCGTACTCTTTTGAGTGCAAATGGTCAAAAACCAAGCGAAGCCAAGGTACAACAAGTTTACCACCAAATCATCCGCCAACAAAAAGCAGCCCTTGCTAACAATAAAAAGAAAAAATAAATAAGGAAAAGTCTGGGATGAAAGTTCCAGACTTCTCACTATGTCGGCTATGGTTTAGGGATGAGACTTTTTCCTTGCATTCTATTGATATTTGATTATGATTAAGAGAGATAGTAGTTGTTGAAGCTGTCCTTCAGTTCTTGAAGACAAGTAATCATAATGAACTATCAATCAGAAAAAAGACTAGAAAGAAGACTGTATGGATAATCGACCAATTGGTTTTTTGGATTCGGGTGTCGGGGGCTTGACTGTTGTGCGTGAGCTTATGCGCCAGCTTCCCCATGAAGAAATCGTCTATATTGGAGATTCGGCGCGGGCGCCTTATGGTCCCCGTCCTGCTGAGCAAATTCGTGAATATACTTGGCAGCTGGTCAACTTTCTCTTGACCAAGGATGTCAAGATGATTGTCATTGCTTGTAACACTGCGACTGCGGTCGTCTGGGAAGAAATCAAGGCTCAACTCAACATTCCCGTCCTAGGTGTGATTTTGCCAGGAGCTTCGGCAGCCATCAAGTCCAGTCAAGGTGGGAAAATCGGGGTAATTGGAACCCCTATGACGGTCCAATCAGACATTTACCGTCAGAAAATTCATGATCTGGATCCGGACTTACAGGTGGAGAGTTTGGCCTGTCCCAAGTTTGCCCCCTTGGTGGAGTCAGGTGCCCTGTCAACCAGTGTCACCAAGAAAGTGGTTTATGAAACTCTGCGTCCCTTGGTAGGAAAGGTGGATAGCCTGATTTTGGGCTGTACCCATTATCCACTTCTCAGACCCATTATTCAAAATGTCATGGGGCCAAAGGTTCAGCTCATTGATAGTGGGGCAGAGTGCGTACGGGATATCTCAGTCTTACTCAATTATTTTGAAATCAATCGTGGTCGCGATGCTGGACCACTCCATCACCGTTTTTACACAACAGCCAGCAGCCAAAGTTTTGCACAAATTGGTGAAGAATGGCTGGAAAAAGAGATTTATGTGGAGCATGTAGAATTATGACAAATAAAATTTATGAATATAAAGATGACCAGGACTGGTATGTCGGCTCATATAGTATTTTTGGTGGTGTCCGGACATTGACTGATGAAGACTTGGATTTTCCTCTATTTGAGTTTGCCCAAAGATTTCGAGATGAGGAACAAGGTTTTCCTATTTCTGTGATTGTTTTACGCTATGGTTCTCTCTACCGTTTATTGTCTTTTGTGGTAGATATCCTCAACCAAGAAATGGGGCGAAATCTGGAAGTCATCCAACGTCAGGGAGCTTTTCTCTTGATTGAAAATGGGCAACTCCTGCATGTAGCATTGCCTAAAGAAGGGGTCAATGTTCATGATTTCTTTGAAACAAGCAAGGTCAGAGAAACCTTATTGATTGCGACTCGAAACGAAGGCAAGACCAAAGAGTTCCGAGCTATCTTTGACAAGCTAGGCTACGATGTGGAAAATCTCAATGACTACCCTGACCTGCCTGAAGTAGCAGAAACAGGCATGACCTTTGAAGAAAATGCCCGCCTCAAGGCAGAAACCATTTCTCAATTAACGGGCAAGATGGTTCTGGCAGATGATTCTGGACTCAAGGTCGATGTCCTTGGTGGATTGCCAGGTGTCTGGTCAGCTCGTTTCGCAGGTGTGGGAGCAACTGACCGTGAAAACAATGCTAAACTCTTGCACGAATTGGCCATGGTCTTTGAACTCAAGGACCGCTCAGCTCAATTCCACACAACCTTAGTCGTAGCCAGCCCAAACAAGGAAAGTTTGGTTGTTGAAGCAGACTGGCCTGGCTACATTAACTTTGAACCTAAGGGTGAAAATGGCTTTGGCTATGATCCTCTATTCCTCGTGGGAGAGACAGGCAAATCCTCAGCTGAATTAACCCTTGAAGAAAAAAATAGTCAATCTCACCGCGCCTTAGCCGTTAAGAAACTTTTGGAGGTATTTCCATCATGGCAAAGCAAACCATCATTGTAATGAGCGATTCTCATGGCGATAGCTTGATTGTGGAAGAAATCCGTGATCGCTATGTAGGCAAAGTTGACGCCGTTTTTCATAATGGCGATTCTGAACTGCGTCCTGATTCTCCACTTTGGGAGGGGATCCGCGTTGTTAAAGGGAATATGGATTTCTACGCCGGCTACCCAGAACGTTTGGCGACTGAGCTTGGTTCGACCAAGATTATCCAAACCCATGGTCACCTGTTTGACATTAATTTCAACTTTCAAAAGTTGGACTACTGGGCTCAGGAGGAAGAGGCCGATATCTGTCTCTACGGTCACTTGCATGTGCCAAGTGCTTGGATGGAAGGCAAGACCCTCTTTCTAAATCCAGGCTCTATCAGTCAACCACGTGGGACTATCAGAGAATGTCTCTATGCTCGTGTGGAGATTGATGACAGTTATTTTAAAGTGGACTTTTTGACACGAGATCATGAGGTGTATCCGGGCTTATCCAAGGAGTTTAGCCGATGATTGCCAAGGAGTTTGAGACTTTCTTGTTGGGGCAGGAGGAAACTTTTTTGACTCCTGCTGAAAATCTAGCCGTGTTGATTGATACCCACAATGCGGATCATGCGACCCTCTTGCTCAGTCAGATGACTTATACCCGTGTTCCTGTTGTAACAGATGAAAAACAGTTTGTTGGGACGATTGGGCTCAGAGATATTATGGCTTATCAGATGGAGCATGATCTGAGTCAAGAAATCATGGCGGATACGGACATTGTTCATATGACCAAAACGGACGTAGCGATTGTTTCGCCTGATTTCACCATCACGGAGGTCTTGCACAAGTTGGTAGATGAGTCCTTCTTGCCGGTTGTGGATGCGTCTGGTATTTTCCAAGGAATTATCACGCGCAGGTCCATCCTCAAGGCAGTCAATGCCCTCTTGCATGACTTTAGTAAGGAATATGAGATTCGATGCAAATGAGAGATAGGATTTCAGCCTTTTTAGAGGAAAAGCAGGGCTTGTCTGTCAACTCAAAGCAGTCCTATAAGTATGATCTGGAGCAACTTTTAGATATTGTGGGCAAGCAGATTTCTGAGACCAGTCTCAAGATTTACCAAGCCCAGCTAGCCAATCTAAAAATTAGCGCCCAGAAGCGAAAGATTTCGGCCTGTAACCAATTTCTCTACTTTCTCTATCAAAAAGGAGAAGTGGACAGCTTTTACCGTCTGGAATTAGCCAAACAAGCTGAAAAGAAGACCGAGAAGCCAGAACTGTTAGACCTAGACTCTTTTTGGCAGGAAAGCGACTATCCAGAGGGCCGCTTACTGGCTCTTCTTATCTTGGAAATGGGGCTCTTGCCGAGTGAGATTTTGGCTCTCAAGGTTGAGGATATTAATCTGGATTTTCAGGTGTTGCGAATCAAGAAGGTTTCCCAACAGAGGATTGTCACTATTCCCACGACCTTGCTTTCAGAATTGGAACCCTTGATGGGCCAGACCTATCTTTTTGAAAGGGCAGGGAAAGCCTATTCTCGTCAGTGGGCCTTTCGTCAGTTAGAAGCTTTTGTCAAGGAGAAAGGTTTCTCAACCTTATCCGCTCAAGCCTTGCGGGAACAGTTCATTCTCAGACAAATAGAAAACAAGGTCGATTTGTACGAAATTGCAAAAAAATTAGGATTAAAAACAGTCCTGACCTTAGAAAAATATAGATAATGGATATTAAATTAAAAGATTTTGAAGGGCCCCTGGACTTGCTCTTGCACCTGGTTTCTAAGTACCAGATGGATATCTACGATGTGCCTATTACGGAAGTTATCGAACAGTATTTAGCCTATGTCTCAACCCTTCAGGCCATGCGTCTGGAAGTGACGGGGGAGTACATGGTTATGGCCAGTCAGCTCATGCTGATCAAGAGCCGCAAACTACTTCCAAAGGTAGCAGAAGTGACAGACTTGGAGGATGAGCTGGAGCAGGATCTTCTCTCTCAAATCGAAGAATACCGCAAATTCAAGCTCTTGGGTGAGCACTTGGAAGCCAAGCACCAAGAACGGGCTCAGTATTATTCCAAAGCGCCGACAGAGTTGATTTACGAAGATGCGGAGCTTGTGCATGACAAGACGACCATTGACCTCTTTTTGGCTTTTTCAAATATCCTAGCCAAGAAAAAAGAGGAGTTTACACAAAATCACACGACTATCTTGCGGGATGAGTATAAGATTGAGGACATGATGGTTATCGTAAAAGAGTCCTTGGTTGGACGAGATCAGTTGCGCTTGCAGGATTTGTTCAAGGAAGCCCAGAATGTCCAAGAGGTCATCACCCTCTTTTTGGCAACCCTAGAGTTAATCAAAACCCAGGAGTTGATCCTCGTGCAGGAGGAGAGTTTTGGGGATATCTATCTCATGGAAAAGAAGGAAGAAAGTCAAGTGGCCCAAAGCTAGACTTGAGAGAGGAAAGATGAGTACTGTAGCAAAAATAGAAGCGCTCTTGTTTGTAGCGGGTGAAGATGGGATTAGAGTCCGCCAGTTAGCTGAACTCCTCTCTCTGCCACCGACAGGCATTCAACAGAGTTTAGAAAAATTAGTCCAGAAGTATGAAAAGGACCCAGATTCCAGTTTGGCTCTGATTGAGACTGGTGGTGCTTATAGATTGGTGACCAAGCCTCAATTTGCAGAGACTTTGAAGGAATACTCTAAGGCACCTATCAACCAGAGTTTATCTCGGGCTGCCCTTGAGACCTTGTCCATCATTGCCTACAAACAGCCCATCACACGGATAGAGATTGATGCCATCCGTGGGGTCAACTCGAGTGGGGCCTTGGCAAAGTTGCAGGCTTTTGACCTGATAAAGGAAGACGGGAAAAAAGAAGTGTTGGGACGCCCCAACCTCTATGTGACTACAGATTATTTTCTAGATTACATGGGAATTAACCATTTGGAAGAATTACCAGTGATTGATGAGCTTGAGATTCAAGCCCAAGAAAGCCAATTATTTGGTGAAAGGATAGAAGAAGATGAGAATCAATAAGTATATTGCCCACGCAGGTGTGGCCAGTAGGAGAAAAGCAGAAGAGTTGATTAAGCAAGGCTTGGTGACGGTCAATGGCCAAGTGGTGCGTGAACTAGCAACCACTATCAAGTCAGGCGACAAGGTCGAAGTGGAAGGTCAACCTATCTACAACGAAGAGAAGGTTTATCATCTGCTCAACAAACCACGCGGTGTGATTTCCAGTGTGACAGATGATAAAGGCCGCAAGACGGTTGTCGACCTCTTGCCCAACGTGAAAGAGCGCATCTACCCTGTAGGTCGTTTGGACTGGGATACATCAGGTGTCTTGATTTTGACCAATGATGGGGATTTTACGGATGAAATGATTCACCCTCGTAATGAGATTGACAAGGTTTATGTCGCGCGTGTTAAAGGTGTTGCCAATAAGGATAATCTCCGCCCCTTGACCCGTGGACTTGAGATTGATGGCAAGAAAACCAAACCGGCTGTCTATGAGATTCTCAAAGTGGACCCAGTTAAAAACCGCTCTGTGGTGCAGTTGACCATCCATGAAGGGCGTAACCATCAGGTTAAAAAGATGTTTGAAGCTGTTGGTCTCCAAGTAGATAAGTTGTCACGGACCCGTTTTGGACATCTAGACTTGACAGGACTCCGTCCAGGAGAATCCCGTCGTCTTAATAAAAAAGAAATCAGCCAACTACATACCATGGCTGTAACCAAGAAATAATGAAACGAATTTTAATAGCGCCTGTGCGCTTTTACCAACGGTTTATCTCACCAGCCTTTCCACCCTCTTGTCGCTTTGAGCCTACCTGCTCAAACTATATGATTCAGGCTATTGAAAAACATGGCTTCAAGGGTGTCTTGATGGGCTTGGCTCGGATTTTACGTTGCCATCCCTGGTCGAAAACAGGTAAGGACCCTGTGCCAGACCATTTTTCCCTCAAACGGAATCATAAATAAAACGAATTACAGTGGTGATTCGTTTTTTCACAAGTAGTTTTAAGCTGGAATGATGATTCCCGCTATCCTTCTCCTATAAAAAGTGGTAAAATGGATGAAAGAAAGAAGGAACTGAAATGACAACATTATTTTCAAAAATCAAAGAAGTAACAGAACTTGCTGCTATCTCAGGTCATGAAGCACCTGTCCGTGCTTATCTTCGTGAAAAGTTGACACCGCACGTGGATGAAGTGGTGACAGATGGCTTGGGTGGTATTTTCGGAATTAAACATTCAGAAGCTGCAGATGCGCCGCGCGTCTTGGTAGCTTCTCATATGGATGAAGTTGGTTTTATGGTCAGCGAGATTAAGCCAGATGGTACCTTCCGTGTGGTTGAAATCGGTGGTTGGAACCCCATGGTAGTCAGCAGCCAACGTTTCAAACTCTTAACACGTGATGGTCGTGAAATCCCTGTGATCTCAGGCTCTGTCCCTCCACATTTGACACGTGGAACAGGTGGCCCAACCATGCCAGCTATTTCAGATATTATTTTTGATGGTGGTTTTGCGGATAAGGCTGAGGCAGAAAGCTTTGGAATCCGTCCTGGTGATACCATCGTACCAGATAGTTCTGCAATCTTGACGGCCAATGAGAAAAATATCATCTCAAAAGCTTGGGACAATCGCTATGGAGTTCTCATGGTAAGTGAGCTTGCAGAAGCTCTGTCAGGTCAAAAACTCGGAAATGAACTCTATCTGGGTTCTAACGTCCAAGAAGAGGTTGGTCTTCGTGGTGCTCATACATCTACAACCAAGTTTGACCCAGAAGTTTTCCTAGCAGTTGACTGCTCACCAGCAGGTGATGTTTATGGCGGTCAAGGTAAAATTGGAGATGGAACCTTGATTCGTTTTTATGATCCAGGTCACTTGCTTCTCCCAGGTATGAAGGATTTCCTTTTGACAACGGCTGAGGAAGCTGGTATCAAGTACCAATACTACTGTGGAAAAGGCGGAACAGACGCTGGTGCAGCCCATCTGAAAAATGGAGGTGTTCCTTCTACAACTATCGGTGTCTGCGCTCGTTATATCCATTCTCACCAAACTCTCTACGCTATGGATGACTTCCTAGAAGCTCAAGCTTTCTTGCAAGCCTTGGTGAAGAAATTGGATCGTTCAACGGTTGATTTGATTAAAAATTATTAAACCATAAGGGAGGTGGTAGGGATGGTAGAACCAAACCTAGAAAGCCTTATAAAAGATCTTTACAATCATGCTCGACATGATTTGAGTGAAGATTTAGTTGCTGCTCTCCTAGAGACTGCTAAAAAACTGCCTACTACAAATGAGCAATTGCTGGCAGTTCGTCTCTCAGGTCTGGTCAATCATGAATTGCTCCTAAACCCCAAACACCCAGCACCTGAGTTGATAAACTTGGCTCGCTTTATCAAAAGAGAAGAAGCCAAGTACAGAGGAACCGCGGTTTCTGCTATTATGTTTGGCGAACTCTTTAAAATGCTTTGATTCCATTGCGGATCAAAGCATTTTTCTATATGGTGGAAAAGCAACTATTGTTAAGGAGAAAAAAGCCATCCCATTTAGGATAGCTTCTTGGTACTTATACTCAATGAAAATCAAAGAGCAAACTAGGAAACTAGCCGCATGCTGTACTTAAGTACGGCAAGACGACGTTGACGTGATTTGAAGAGATTTTCGAAGAGTATTAGATTTGTTCAGCGATGACCTTTTCAGCTAGATTCATAGCGTGGTCAGACACACGAGTGTAGTGGGAAACAATATCGATAAAGTTGACTCCAGCTTGTGTAGAACACTCACCCTTGTTGAGGCGTTTGATATGGGTCTTTCTGAGAACACGCTCTATATTGTTGATTTCTTTATGGCGTTCAATCAGACTTTGAGCTTTTTCAATATCATTGTTTTCCACACTATCAAGGGCATCCTTGATAAAACCAGTGGTTTTTTGATAGATATCAGCCAATTCTTGCAAAGCAGCTTCAGAGAACTCAACATTTTTACGTTGAAGGTAGTCAGTCAGATTGATTAGGGCTTCTGCGTGGTCCCCAATCCGTTCCAAATCACGGGATGAATCAAGGATGTTGGTCAGCACTTCGCTTTCTTTCTGGCTAAGGGCTTCACTTGAAAGAGTAATCAGGTAACGAGTCAATTTTTCATCAATGGTATTGATGGCTTCTTCTGTCTTGTGTCCTTTTTCAGCAACCTTTTCATTAAGGTCAATGATGTAGTTGTAAGAAAGGTCAAAGGCTTTAGAAGCATAATTTCCTAAGTGTAGGAGTTCTTTTTTGGCATTTCCGAGAGCGATTGATGGAGCTTGTTTAATCAAATGTTCATCAAGATAAAGCGGCTCGTACTTCACAACTTCATCTTCACCAGGGATGAGCTTGGTTACAAAGAAAGCCAAGGCTCCGATGAAGGGAAATTGTACGATGGTGTTACTTACGTTAAAGGCACCGTGAGAGAAGGCGATGGTCATCTCAGGTGAGAGGTGAAGGAGTGCTTGGAAGTACTCAATCATAGCAGTGAAGGGGCCTAAGAAGATTAAGCAAAGAATAGTTCCTAAAACGTTAAAGGTAACGTGGGTTGCAGCAACGCGTTTCGCAGAGACATTGGCTCCAGCTGCCGCGATGATAACGGTTAAAGTGGTCCCAATATTATCTCCGAAGAGAACTGGTAGAGAACCATTAAGGTCAAGGAATCCACCTGCATAGAGACCCTGCAAAATCCCGATTGTCGCAGAAGAAGCTTGGATGAGAACGGTAATCACTGCACCAGCAAAAACTCCTAAAATTGGATTTTGTCCCAAGGTTACCATATACTCCTTGAATTGTGGTAAATCTTTAAGAGGGCTCATACCGGCACTGATGAGGTTGAGGGCATAGAAGATTCCCCCTACACCAAACAGGATGCGCCCGATATTGTTTGCTGTTCTATTTTTTGTAAAAAATAGGAACATGGTTCCAAGGAAAATCAAGGGTAAAGCATACTCACCAAGCTTGAAACCGATGATAAAGGAAGTAACGGTAGTTCCGATGTTGGCTCCCATGATAATTCCGATAGCCTGTCTAAGAGTTAGAAGGCTAGCGCTGACCAGACCAACCGTGATAACTGTAACCCCTGTACTTGACTGAATCAGGGCAGTCACGACAATCCCGACTAGAACACCTAAAAAGGGATTGCTGGTGTACTTGTCAATGTAAAAACGAAGGCGGTCTCCAGCAGCTTGTTGCAAACCGTCTCCCATGGTCTTGATACTATATAAAAATAGTCCCAGACCACCTAAAAAGTGAAATAAAATTTCCTGCCAATTAATGGACATTTCTTTTTCCTCCGAAAAATAATAACGGAATTTCTCCTATTCTATTTTAAAGGATAAAAGTAAATCTAACAAGTATTAAGCTAAGATTTTAGAAAGAAAATTCCTGAGAATGGATCTTAATTATATTAATTTTACCAATTTCTAACCTAGATATAGGCATTTCCTTTTATATATTGACATTTAAAAGAAATATCTTAAAATGAGGGAGGAATTATCTTGGTCCCTGTGATTGGGATAAAAATTTTATAAAGAAAGTTAAGCGCTTTCTTTTTATGCAACAAAACCAATCTTTTAGGAGGAGAAAATGAAGAATTCATTTTTTGAAAGACGTTGTCGTTACAGTATTCGTAAGTTATCAGTAGGAGCCTGCTCCCTGATGATTGGGGCTGTTTTATTTGCTGGTCCAGCCTTGGCTGAAGAAACTGCAGTTCCTGAAAATAGCGGAGCTAATACAGAACTTGTTTCAGGAGAGAGTGGGCATCCAACTAGTGAAGCCGACAAGCAGAATGAAGGGGAACGTACTGGAGAAAACAAGCTAGAAAAGGCAGAAGGAGCAGAGACAGTATCTGAAACTGCTTCGCCAGCAAGCAATGAAGCTGCAACTACTGAAACTGCAGAGGCAGTAAGCGTAGCTAAACCAGAGGAAAAACCAAGTGAGGTGGTTGCAGAAACACCATCTGCCACATCAAAACCAAAGTCTGACAAGGAAACGGAAGCAAAGCCTGAAGCAACTAGCCAAGGAGATGAGTCTAAGCCAGCAGCAGAAGCTAATAAGACTGAAAAAGAAGTCCAGCCAGATGTCCCTAAAAATACAGAAAAAACATTAAAACCAAAGGAAATCAAATTTAATTCTTGGGAAGATTTGTTGAAATGGGAACCAGGAGCTCGTGAAGATGATGCTATTAACCGCGGGTCTGTCGCCCTTGCTTCACGTCGAACAGGTCATTTGGTCAATGAAAAAGCTAGTAAGGAAGCAAAAGTTCAAGCTCTATCAAACACCAATTCTAAAGCAAAAGACCATGCTTCTGTTGGTGGAGAAGAGTTCAAGGCTTATGCTTTTGACTATTGGCAATATCTAGATTCAATGGTCTTCTGGGAAGGTCTCGTACCAACTCCTGACATTATTGATGCAGGTCACCGTAACGGGGTTCCTGTATATGGTACACTTTTCTTCAACTGGTCTAATAGTATTGCAGATCAAGAAAGATTTGCTGAAGCTTTGAAGCAAGACCCAGATGGTAGCTTCCCAATTGCCCGTAAATTGGTAGATATGGCCAAGTATTATGGCTATGATGGCTATTTCATCAACCAAGAAACAACTGGGGATTTGGTTGAACCTCTTGGAGAAAAGATGCGTCAGTTTATGCTCTATACCAAGGAGTATGCTGCTAAGGTAAACCATCCAATCAAGTATTCTTGGTACGATGCTATGACCTATAACTATGGACGTTACCACCAAGATGGTTTGGGAGAATACAACTATCAATTCATGCAACCTGAAGGTGATAAGGTTCCAGCAGACAACTTCTTTGCTAACTTTAACTGGGATAAGGCTAAGAATGATTACACTATTACAACTGCCAACTGGATTGGCCGTAATCCTTATGATGTATTTGCAGGTTTGGAATTGCAACAGGGTGGTTCCTACAAGACCAAGGTCAAATGGAATGACATTTTAGATGAAAATGGGAAATTACGACTTTCTCTTGGTTTGTTTGCCCCAGATACCATTACAAGTTTAGGAAAAACTGGTGAAGATTACCATAAGAATGAAGATATCTTCTTTACAGGTTACCAAGGTGATCCTACTGGCCAAAAACCAGGTGACAAAGATTGGTATGGTATTGCTAACCTAGTTGCGGACCGCACGCCAGCAGTGGGTAATACTTTTACTACTTCTTTTAATACAGGTCATGGTAGAAAATGGTTCGTAGATGGTAAGGTTTCTAAGGATTCTGAGTGGAATTACCGTTCAGTATCAGGCGTTCTTCCGACATGGCGCTGGTGGCAAAAATCAACTGGTGATAAGTTGAAAGCAAGCTATGATTTTGAAGATGCTTATAATGGTGGAACTTCTCTCAAATTTGCAAGGGATCTTTCAGGTGCGACCAAGCAAGATGTGAATTTGTATTCTACTCGCTTGAAGGTGACAGATACAACCAAATTGCATGTTGCCCATAAAGGAGGAAAAGGTACCAAGGTTTATGTAGAATTTGCAACCAAGAAAGATTATACCTACGGTGATGAAGCTGCCCGTAAAGAATTGACAGTTTCAGATAACTGGACTACCGATGATTTTGATTTGAGTGCCTTAGCAGGTAAAACAATTTACGGTATTAAACTGTATTTTGAGAATGACAAAGACTTAAAAGGTTATCAATTTAACCTGGGGCAATTGACCATCAGCAATAATCAAGATGCTCCTCAGGCACCAACCACAGTAGCTGTAGCCAAACAAGTCCTTAAAAATGCCCAAGAAGCGGAAGCAGTTGTGCAATTTAAAGGCAACAAAGATGCAGATTTCTATGAAGTTTACGAAAAAGATGGAGGCAGCTGGAAATTACTAACTGGCTCATCTTCTACAACTATTTATCTACCAAAAGTTAGCCGTTCGGCAAGTGCTCAGGGTACAACTCAAGAACTGAAGGTTGTAGCAGTCGGTAAAAATGGGGTTCGTTCAGAAGCTGCAACCACAACCTTTGATTGGGGCATGACTGTAAAAGATACCAGCCTACCAAAACCACTAGCTGAAAATATCGTTCCAGGTGCAACAGTTATTGATAGTACTTTCCCTAAGACTGAAGGTGGAGAAGGTATTGAAGGTATGTTGAATGGTACCATTACCAGTCTGTCTGACAAGTGGTCTTCTGGACAGTTAAGTGGTAGTGTGGATATTCGTTTGACCCAACCACGTACAGTTGTTAGATGGGTGATGGACCATGCTGGAGCTGGTGGAGAATCTGTAAACGACGGTTTGATGAACACCAAAGACTTCGACCTTTATTATAAAGATGCGGATGGTCAATGGAAGTTGGCTAAGGAAGTTCGTGGCAATAAAGCTCATGTTACAGATATTACCCTTGACAAACCTATCACAGCTCAAGATTGGCGCTTGAATGTCGTTACTTCTGACAATGGAACTCCATGGAAGGCTATTCGTATCTATAACTGGAAAATGTATGAAAAGCTTGATACAGAAAGTGTCAATATTCCGATGGCCAAGGCTGCAGCTCGTACTTTAGGCAATAACAAGGTACAAGTTGGCTTTGCAGACGTACCAGCTGGAGCTACCATTACCGTTTATGACAATCCAAATTCTCAAACTCCAATTGCAACCTTGAAGAGTGAAGTTGGAGGTGACCTAGCAAGTTCACCATTGGATTTGACAAATCACTCTGGTCTTCTTTACTATCGTACCCAGTTGCCAGGCAAGGAAATTAGTAATGTCCTAGCAGTTTCCGTTCCAAAAGATGACAGAAGAATCAAGTTAGTCAGCCTAGAAACAGGACCTAAGAAAACAAGCTACGCCGAAGGGGAGGATTTGGACCTTAGAGGTGGTGTTCTTCGAGTTCAGTATGAAGGAGGAGCTGAGGACGAACTCATTCGCCTAACTCACGCAGGTGTATCAGTATCAGGCTTTGATACGCATTATAAGGGAGCACAAAATCTTACTTTACAATATTTGGGGCAACCGGTACATGCTAATTTATCAGTGACTGTTACTAGTCAAGATGAAGCAAGTCCGAAAACTATTTTGGGAATTGAAGTAAGTCAGGAACCGAAAAAAGATTACCTAGTTGGTGATAGCTTAGACTTGTCTGAAGGACGCTTTGCAGTGGCTTATAGCAATGACACCATGGAAGAACATTTCTTTACTGATGAGGGAGTTGAAATTTCTGGTTACGATGCTCAAAAGACTGGTCGTCAAACCTTGAAGCTTCGTTACCAAGGCCATGAAGTTAACTTTGATGTTTTGGTGTCTCCAAAAGCAGCACTAAACGATGAATACCTCAAACAAGAAATTACTGCTGTCCAAGGTCGTCAGTCAACGGTTGTTTACACCTTCTCTAGTGAGGACAAACAAGCGACGCTACTAGAGAAACTTAATGGAGCGAAAGCTGTTGCAGAAAATCATGGTGCCAGTCAGGAAGATGTTAATCAGGCTTTGAATGAATTGAAACAAGCAGGCGCAAACTTGGATGGTAATCAGCGTTATGAGGCTGCTAGGAAAGAATTAGAAAGTTTACTCGAATCCATCCGCGAAAAATATCCTAAATCAGAACTAATTGCGCAAGCAGAGGCTTTGTTGGTCTCACAAGCACCAACTCCACAAGCTTTTGCGGACATGAAAGAACAGCTGAATAAGAAACTAGCTCCTGCAGCAGAAAGCCATCACGTTGGTAGCCAGGATCCAAATGAAGTAGCCCCAACAGTTGAAGCCCTCTCTGGACTAGTTGTGGAAACTGAAACAATAGCCTTCGAACGTCAAGAGCGCCCAAATGCAAGCCTTCTTAAAGGTCAACATCAACTAGTTCAAGAGGGAGTTGAGGGACAAATTCGTCACTTGATTGAAGTAGATAGCCAAGGGAAACGCACTCTTCGTTTAACAGAGGTAGTTAAAGAAGCTGTTCCAGAAATTACTGAGATTGGAACAAAAGTTCTTTCAAGTAAGGAACCAACTGAAGGTGTCAAGAATTTGGTTGTGAATACTCCGAAATTAGAAGTTGAAGAGACAAGTATTGCCTTCGAACACCAAGAACTTCTAACTGCAGGTCTTCTCAAAGGTCAGCGTCAACTTGTCCAAGCAGGAGTTGAGGGACAAATCCGTCGCTTGATTGAAGTAGATAGTCAAGGCAATCGTACGCTTCGCGCTACAGAAGTTTTGAAAGAAGCGAGTCCTGAAATCGTGGAAGTAGGTACTGGTCTCATCCCTGCAAATCCTGCACCACAAAACACAGACCTTCCAAAACCTTCTAATCAACCAGTGTCTGACCAACAAAAGGCTCCTAAATTGGAAGTTCAAGAGGAAAAGATTGCATTTGACCGTCAAGAACATGAAAATGCTGAGTTGCTAGTTGGGGAACAACGAGTCATCATACAGGGACGAGATGGTCTGTTAAGACATGTCTTTGAAGTTGATGAAAACGGTCAGCGTCGTCTTCGTTCAACAGAGGTCATCCAAGAGGCGATTCCAGAAATTGTTGAAATTGGAACAAAAGTAAAAACTGAACCAGCAGTAGCGCCTACACAAGAAAAACCAGCCCAAAATACAGCAGTTAAATCAGAAGAAGCAAGCGCCCAATTACCAAATACAGGGACTGTTGATACAAACGAAGTCCTAATAGCAGGATTAGCCAGCCTTGGTCTCGCTAGTTTAGCCTTGACATTGAAACAGAAAAAAGAAGAGGAAGATTAAATATCGAAAAATCTTGTGAAATCTTTCCTTATATTTCCAAAGTGTGATATAATAGTTTCGAATAAAATAAATAAAGGGGTTTTTGTAACATGGCAAAACTTACTGTTAAAGACGTTGACTTGAAAGGTAAAAAAGTCCTCGTTCGTGTGGATTTCAACGTACCATTGAAAGATGGCGTAATCACTAATGACAACCGTATCACAGCAGCTCTTCCAACTATTAAGTACATCATCGAACAAGGTGGACGTGCAATTCTTTTCTCTCACCTTGGACGTGTGAAAGAAGAAGCTGATAAAGCTGGTAAATCACTTGCTCCTGTAGCTGCTGACTTGGCTGCTAAATTGGGTCAAGACGTTGTTTTCCCTGGTGTCACTCGTGGTGCTGAATTGGAAGCAGCAATCAACGCTCTTGAAGATGGACAAGTTCTTTTGGTTGAAAACACTCGTTACGAAGATGTTGACGGCAAAAAAGAATCTAAAAACGATCCTGAACTTGGTAAATACTGGGCATCACTTGGAGATGGTATCTTCGTAAACGATGCATTCGGTACAGCTCACCGTGCACACGCATCTAACGTTGGTATCTCAGCAAACGTTGAAAAAGCAGTTGCTGGTTTCCTTCTTGAAAACGAAATTGCCTACATCCAAGAAGCAGTTGAAACTCCAGAACGTCCATTTGTAGCTATCCTTGGTGGTTCAAAAGTTTCAGACAAGATCGGTGTTATCGAAAACTTGCTTGAAAAAGCTGATAAAGTCCTTATCGGTGGTGGTATGACTTACACATTCTACAAAGCACAAGGTATCGAAATCGGTAACTCACTTGTAGAAGAAGACAAATTGGATGTTGCGAAAGCTCTTCTTGAAAAAGCAAACGGTAAATTGATCTTGCCAGTTGACTCAAAAGAAGCAAACGCATTTGCTGGCTACACTGAAGTGCGTGACACTGAAGGTGAAGCAGTTTCTGAAGGCTTCCTTGGTCTTGACATCGGTCCAAAATCTATCGCTAAATTTGACGAAGCTTTGACTGGTGCTAAAACAGTTGTATGGAACGGACCTATGGGTGTATTTGAAAACCCAGACTTCCAAGCTGGTACAATCGGTGTGATGGACGCTATCGTGAAACAACCAGGTGTTAAATCAATCATCGGTGGTGGTGACTCAGCTGCCGCAGCGATCAACCTTGGACGTGCAGACAAGTTCTCATGGATCTCTACTGGTGGTGGAGCATCAATGGAACTTCTTGAAGGTAAAGTTCTTCCAGGTCTTGCAGCCTTGACAGAAAAATAAGATTTCATAAATGAATCAAAGAAGAGAGGGATGAAAGTTCCTCTTTTCTTTTGCTTGAAATAAAAACGCTTCCTCTCAACTATTACTCATAAAAATCACCGATTTATGATAAAATGGAAATAGAAAGTTGAGATTATGAGTTATTTTAAAAAATATAAATTCGATAAATCCCAGTTCAAACTTGGTATGCGAACTTTTAAAACAGGTATTGCTGTTTTTCTAGTTCTCTTAATTTTTGGCTTTTTTGGCTGGAAAGGTCTTCAAATCGGTGCTTTGACAGCCGTTTTTAGCTTGAGGGAGAGTTTTGATAAGAGTGTTCATTTTGGGACTTCGCGCATTCTAGGAAATAGTATCGGTGGCTTCTATGCTCTGGTCTTCTTCCTATTAAATGGCTTTTTCCATGAAGCTTTTTGGGTAACTTTAGTAGTTGTTCCAATCTGCACCATGTTAACCATTATGACAAATGTGGCCATGAATAACAAAGCGGGCGTTATTGGCGGTGTAGCGGCCATGTTAATCATTACCCTATCGATTCCGAGCGGAGAGACAATTTTGTACGTATTTGCTCGTGTATCGGAAACTTTCATGGGAGTTTTTGTTGCAATTCTCGTAAATTACGATATTGATCGCATTCGGCTCTTTTTAGAGAAAAAAGAAAAATAATGTTACATTTTATAACATTATCAATTGACGTTTGTCTTTTTTTAGACTATAATAGACAGAAAGAAGGAAATTGTAAATGAAGGAAAAAGAATTTCGCCGAAACATGGCTGTTTTTCCTATTGGCAGTGTTATGAAGTTGACAGATCTATCGGCACGTCAGATTCGTTATTATGAAGATCAAGAGTTGATTAAACCTGATCGAAATGAAGGGAACCGTCGCATGTATTCCTTGAATGACATGGATCGTCTGCTTGAAATCAAAGATTATATCTCAGAAGGTTATAATATCGCTGCCATTAAGAAAAAATATGCTGAACGTGAAGCGAAGTCCAAGAAAGTGGTGAGTCAGACTGAGGTGCGTCGTGCACTTCACAATGAACTTCTCCAACAGGGACGTTTTGCTTCAGTACGATCACCTTTTGGTCGCGGTTAGGCAACCGCAAGTAGTCATAGATTAAGGAGAAAACTCATGCCAATCACAGCTGCAGATATTCGTCGTGAAGTCAAGGAAAAAAATGTTACCTTTATCCGTCTCATGTTCTCAGATATTTTGGGAACGATGAAAAACGTCGAAATTCCTGCTACAGATGAACAATTAGATAAGGTCTTGTCAAATAAGGCTATGTTTGATGGATCTTCTATTGAAGGTTTTGTACGTATCAATGAGTCAGATATGTACTTGTACCCAGACTTGGATACATGGACAGTCTTCCCGTGGGGAGATGAAAATGGAAGTGTTGCAGGTTTAATCTGTGATGTCTATACAACAGAAGGTGAACCATTTGCAGGTGACCCTCGTGGCAATTTGAAACGAGCTCTTCGTCACATGGAAGAAGTAGGATTCAAATCTTTCAACCTTGGACCAGAGCCAGAATTCTTCTTATTTAAACTAGATGAAAATGGTGACCCAACACTTGAAGTAAATGACAAGGGTGGCTACTTTGATTTGGCGCCTACGGACCTTGCGGACAACACACGTCGTGAGATTGTCAATGTCTTGACCAAAATGGGATTTGAAGTAGAAGCGAGTCACCACGAGGTTGCGGTTGGACAGCATGAAATTGACTTCAAGTACGATGAAGTTCTCCGTGCTTGTGATAAGATTCAAATCTTTAAACTTGTTGTTAAAACCATTGCTCGCAAACACGGGCTTTATGCAACCTTTATGGCCAAACCAAAATTTGGTATTGCTGGGTCAGGTATGCACTGTAATATGTCCCTGTTTGATGCAGAAGGAAACAATGCCTTCTTTGATCCAAATGATCCAAAAGGAATGCAGTTGTCAGAAACGGCCTATCATTTCCTTGGCGGTTTGATCAAGCATGCTTACAACTATACTGCCATCATGAATCCAACCGTTAACTCATACAAACGTTTGGTTCCAGGTTATGAAGCGCCTGTTTACATTGCTTGGGCTGGTCGTAACCGTTCGCCACTTGTGCGCGTACCTGCTTCACGTGGCATGGGAACTCGTCTTGAGTTACGTTCAGTGGATCCGATGGCAAACCCATACATCGCTATGGCGGTTCTTTTGGAAGTTGGTTTGCATGGTATTGAAAACAAAATCGAAGCACCAGCTCCTATCGAAGAAAATATCTACATTATGACAGCAGAAGAGCGTAAGGAAGCTGGCATTACAGACCTTCCATCAACCCTTCACAACGCTTTGAAGGCTTTGACTGAAGATGAAGTTGTCAGAGCGGCTCTTGGAGAACATATCTATACTAGTTTCCTTGAAGCCAAACGAATCGAATGGGCAAGTTATGCAACCTTCGTTTCACAATGGGAAATTGATAACTATTTAGATTTATATTAATGGTACAGAAAGGTTGTCCGTTTGGGCAACCTTTTTATGTTGTTCTAAAGACTGGAGTACTTACATTTAGTCTTTTGTAGATTACTAATATTCTTCGAAAATCTCTTCAAACCACGTCAGCGTTATCTGCAACCTCAAAGCTATACTTTGAGCAGCTTGCGGCTAGCTTCCTAGTTTGCTCTTTGATTTTCATTGAGCATAAGTTTATTATAGTAGATTGGAAGATAATGAATTGAGTCTAGGATTGTCCAAAATAATTCCTAACAATGTTTTAGAAGTCGTGTTATACTATTGCGACTTAAATATGATATAGTGTTTTCATATTGCTCATACTCTTCTATTTTCATTGAGTATCAGCTATAAAGATCGATTACAATATGTCTTTTATGCGCTTCAGTTAGATGAGTGTAATAGATGAGAAGTTTTTTTATTTTTTCTTGAATTGAGGTTTTATCGTCTATAGTATGCTGTAATCTACATGAATATAAGGTGTGTTTGTCATAAATTGATTTGATGCATTTGATGTTTTTATATTAAATTTTCTGATATTTCTTTAATAAGGATAATTGCTATTTTTGTAAAAATCAAGCTACTAAAATTTTATAGTTTAGTCCTAATTAGTAAATATACAAATTCATACATAGAGGGTAGTTCCACCGCTTGCATATATATATATATATATGCAAGCGGTGGAACTTATTTTATCCATACAGGAATCAATAGTTTAAAGATTTTTTGTCATGTATTAATCGCTCTTTTTTCAACGAAAATCTTACTATTCTAGGAACTGCTTCGTTATAAAAATACTCTATAGTTGTTAATTATTTATTACAGATATCATTTTACTATATCAACTTATTGTGATAAACTATATATAGTTATGTCATTTTAAAAATAGAAAGGAAAAATTTATGTTTGGACATAAGAATAATAGGAATGGTGAAAAAGTTTTTCGCTATTCGATTAGAAAGTACCATTTTGGTGCTGCTAGTGTAGCTATAGCTGCCCTCTTGTTTTTTGCAAATGGAGTAGCTAGAGCAGATAGTCTATCTGTATCCCCTGATACAGCAGCGACTGAGAAGACCCTAAATGATGAGGGTAGGAGTAGGGCTAAGGAAGAACCCTTGCCAAATAGTCAAGAGCTTGCTGAAAGGAATTTGGAAGAAAAAACTACAAAAGTTGTTGATAAATCAGCCCTTCTTCAAGTGATGGATGAGCTTAAAGATATTGTAGTTAAGGTAAAAGAAAGTAAACTTGCTCCATTGTCTAATCAGCTTCTTCAGCTTACTGATGAAAGCAAACGTTTGCTTTCTGATAAGGATGCTAAATCAGAGGATATTGATCAACATATTCTAAAAATTAGAAAGCTGATAGAAACATTAAAAGAGCAAGAAAGTAGTGCTAGTCAACCTGAGCGGAAAGAAGAGAGTAAGGTGCCTTCTGCTGAAGCGGTAGACGAGACTGCTAATCAGGCTGAAAGTAGCAATGCTAAGGATTCTTTACTAGAAGATAAGAGCACGAATGAGGCTGCTACTGAAGTTCGTAAAGAAGAAACTTCTAGAGATAGCTCAAAACCTACTGTGACAGCTTCCGATAGAAGCTTAAACAAGGTAGATAAGGAAGCTAATAGTCTAGAACTGCCAAACAAAGATAATAAACTGTTGCCGATAGATACGAAAAGTAATCTTGTAGATGAGGCGACAGAGGATGTTCTTGATAAGAAGAAAAAAGGTTATTCTGGGTTTAGAATAGCTCATTATGCAGCTCGATCAATTGATCGTTCTGTAGCTGGAAATCTCGACTCAGGTACTATCAGTGGTGATGGAGTTAAACAGTTTGAAAATCTTCATTATGACATTGATGGTGATCGTACTATTTGGAGAGTGGCTGTCCGTCCGGCTCATAAGAATCATGCTTGGGCTGGTATTGCAGTTACATCAGATGATACTATTGAAAATATTCGTGTAGTAGAAAGAGGTGGAGCTGGTGGTAGTGTACTAGAAGAGAGAGAAATTTCCAGAGGACGCCCTGCTAGTACGCCTTTCTCTAATTATAAGATGTTTATTGGTCACTACAGACTTATTGGTGGAGCTGTGCCAGATAGAATAGTCTATGAAGTAACTACTAGAGGAACACATCACAATCTTTTTGCTCGCTTTGCGACCGCTATTGTACAGAATACTCTTGAAAATTCTGGCTTAAGTGGTAAGGCGGCGATTACAAGTCGAAATTCAGACTTCCCTGCTGTAGGTATCCATGTCAATGCAGTAGGCGCTCCTACTGTTAACCACAACTATACTCGAACCAACGACACTGTACGTATGCAGACTGTACCGTCAACAGATAATCAATTATCAGGGACTGGGAAACCAGGAGCGACTATTTCTGTTAAGAAAAATGGAAATACTTTTAAGAAGACAAAAGTTGATGGAAGTGGTCATTGGGTTGTTTCACTAGATGCTGGTTTAAATAGTAATCTATCAGATACTGGAGAACAACTTGTACCGAAAGATAAGATAACAGTAACTCAAAGTGTTGATGGCAAAGAGAGTGAAGCAACGAATGTGGATGTTTCATTAGGACGTTCATGGATTGATCATTCACCGGGACATCCTGTAGGTGAGGTTACATCTAATCAACGTAATATTAAATTATTTGTACCACATGATGCAGGGATGGCGTATTTGAAGTATAGAGATACGAATAATCAAGAGCATCAAGTTGCAATTAGACGTACTACGATTAATCAACAATGGCAATCTCTTCAAAGTAATCTAGCAACTGTTACTTCAGTAGATAATACAAGTAATAAGTTCTATTCTATCATCAATTTACGATTGAATAGTGATATGAAAGTAGGATCTCAAACGTCTGTTATTTCAAATATGAAAGAAGGCGGTTACGGAAGTCTTGAGGGATGGAAACCTGTCAATGTAGTAGAGGCTCCATTAACATCTGGTGCTCACATCGAGAGTGACTTAACAGGGAAAGCAAGTATACCTGCAGACGTCAGAGTAAAAGCACCAGTAGGTTCAACAGTAAAACTTTACGATAATAATGATGTACTGATAGGAGAAGCTCAAGCTGGAAATGATGGCTATGCAATGGTACATCCTCGAAATAGTTTACCTGAAGGGCAAATTAGAGCGACTTCAACACCTGTTGGAGGTAAAGAATCAGCAAAAAGTGACCCTGTGAATGTTACGAGAACTCAAATAGGTCATGGAGGAGCGAAACAAGTTTCTTCCGAAGGTAAAGCAAGAGCTACTATCGGAGTGGATAAAGAATGGGTTACAGCATATCGTGGAGATCATGTCGAAGTTAATGTTTCTACTTATGCAAAATATCTAGAAAAATTTTTGCCAAATCCAAATACTAGAGGCCATGTCAAAGGATTAGAAGAATCAGGCGGTTTCTTAGTAACAGCTCAATCCACCCCTGAAACGGCTCGTACGGGAAAAACTAGTGGAACGATTGCAATGGATCAGCCCCTAGGACCAACGGTTCTTAATTATTATGTTGTAAGCAAGACAACAACAGCTAATTATGGACGCCATAATGCTGGTTCAAGTGCAAATGTTAGTACAACCATTAACGTTCTTGAAGTAGCGAAAAAATATGATATTTCTATTGATAAAAAGATTACTGTAGACAATCCAAACGCTGTAAGTGGTCCAGAAAAAGAGAAAATCATTGCAGCGATTAAAGAGAAGAACAATAGAACATATACAGATGCAGCATACAGAGCATTATTAGATCAGGCAACTTATTCAGTAGATGAAAAAGGGAATGTTACCATCACTTATCCTGATAAATCAGTAGATAAAGTAGCTTCGGCATACACTATTCAAAAACGCCCAGTAATAGAAACATCCTTAATCGATAAGGCAGATACACAAACACCGACTACTGTATCGGCAGATCCAGGTTCTAAAGTAAAACTTTACGATCACTCAGGCCATGAATTGGGAGAAGGTACGGCAAATGAAAGTGGTCGAGTTACTATTAATCCTACAAGACCGATTCCAAATGGAAATGTAACAGCAAAAGCAACTGATAATCGTGATCACACAACAGATGCAAGTGCTCCAAAACAAGCGACAGTACCTGCACCGCAAGCTTTGACTATTCAGCAACCTCATCATGGTTCAACAAGCGTAACTATTATTCCGCAAGGCAGAACAGATATTATCACTGCAGTTATTCAAGGGAAAAAAGTTAAAATTGAAAAAGAAGGTTCTGGACGTTATAAGACGTTAGAAAATGCGGCGAATGTACGAATTTCACCAAATTCAAATGGAAGTGTAACCTTTGAATTGCCTTCAGGTACAAGATTTGAAACCCTAGATAGAATCCAAGCTATTGCAGAAAATAAAGATATTACGGTAGCTTCAGGAATAAGATCATCTCAAGAGGCTAATCAATATGTATTAGCAAATAAAGGAGAGAAAGTACCTGTAAAAGATATTAATCATTTAACTCCAACAGATAAAGAAAGAGTTAAAACAGCCTATGAAAAAGCCAATCCTGGTATCAATAAGTCAGAAGTAACTGTTGAAAATAACGGGAATATTACCTACAATCACCAAGGTAGAGGATCTGTTCAAAAAGGTAATGCAAAAACACCTGATAATGTTGTTTTAGATAATGTAGCTCCAGGTAAGCCAACGATTCCAACTAACTTGACGGATAAAGCTGGAACTAGAACTCAAATTGAAGTAGATACAGAACCAGGTGCATCTGTTGTTTTATATGATCATGGAAATCAAGAACTAGGACGCGGTGTAGCTAACGCAAGTGGTAAAGCGCTTATCGATCCGACTAAGGAAATTCCGAAAGGTAATGTTACAGCTAAAGCAACAGATGAAGCAGGAAATATCTCACATCCAAGTGATGCTAAGGTTGCTACTTTCCAAGATTTCACGCCAAAAGTTCCTGCTAAGACACCTGTTACAAAAGTAACTTCTTTAACACCGAGTGAAGTTAATCAGGTTAAGAAAAAAGTTTCAGATGCTAATCCTGGTAAAGAAGTACAGGTATCGACTAATGGTACTGCCACTGTAACTGATCCTAAATCAAGAATATCTCATGAAATATCTGGAGACAAGCTGGTTGAATCAAATGATAAGATTAGACCAATAGTTGAAATTCCTTATGATAATCCAGCTAGACAAGAGATCTATGTTTACTCTGGGGAAAATAACGATATTACACTGAAAGCTTGGGATAATTCTGGTAAGATTTCTAAATTGCATTTAGCGTTTGCTGCTGATAATAGACAGGGTCTAGGTACAGAAGATTCATACTTGAACGGGAAAACCCGATCAGCACTTTACTTGAGCGCTACTAAAATTCACACTGATACACCAGCAAGCCAAAATTCTCCGGCTATTCTTAAGGTAACTGGTGAGATTCCTAAGGGTGAGTTTAATGAACAAAGCGGGCAAATTTCTCGATACTTATTTGCAGAAGATCCAAGTGGAAATACTAACTATGAGCATGTAGGTCATGCTAATGATGTAGGAGCTCCTGGACGCATTCGATTTGTATGGAAACCTCAAACATTTAAATATGATGCACAGCCGCCAGGCACACCATTATTATTAGATAGTGCAGATGCGACTCAAATTGAGAATGCTGTAAAACAAGCTAATCCAACATTTAGCGATAAAATTAAGTCTGTAACAGTTAATGGCAATAATGTGATTGTGACCTATAAAGACGATAGTACAGATCGATTAGATGCTTCTAAAGTCTTTAAAGTACGTGATTCTAAGCCAACGTCACCAATGGCAACTGCACCAAAAGATGGAACAGTAACAGTAACACCAACAGGGGATGCAGATAAAGTAATTGTTAACTACACAGATGAGCAACAAAATTCTAAAGTAGTAACAGTAGTTAAAGCTAAAAATGGAACATGGTCATCATCAGATAAGCCAGCAGGAGTAACTGTTGATCCAAGAACAGGAACGTTGTTAATTCCAGCTGAAGGTGTTAAAGATAGAAGTCAGGTAACAGCAACAGCTACGAAAGGTGATAGTAGACCATCAGATCCAAAAATAGTTACAGCGCAGCCTAAAGATTTCACCCCAGTGAAACCAGACGAGAAAGTTCCAGTTAAAGACAAAGCGCACTTAACTCCAGAAGAGAAAAAACAAGTGGAAGACAAAGTCAAAGCGAAGAACCCAGGTAAGGAAGTCACTGTAGGCGAAGACGGCACCGCAACGTTGAAAGATCCAACAACCGGCATCAGCCACCAAATTCCAGGAAGTGACTTGGTCAACCAAGATTTCACCCCAGTGAAACCAGACGAGAAAGTTCCAGTTAAAGACAAAGCGCACTTAACTCCAGAAGAGAAAAAACAAGTGGAAGACAAAGTCAAAGCGAAGAACCCAGGTAAGGAAGTCACTGTAGGCGAAGACGGCACCGCAACGTTGAA
>NZ_VMND01000020.1:0-8679 GCF_013277555.1 Streptococcus sp. k-163
GGAAGTTTGTCATTTGGTACTTTACCTGAACCATCTTTACCGATTTCAACAGTAATTGTGTTTCCATCTTCACCTGGGATTTCTACCTTAGTACCTGGTGGATATGTTCCTCCTCCTGGTTTCTTAGGCGTTACAATCGCATCTCCATTTGGTTGTGGAGTAATTTCAATCTCAACTGGAGTTTGAGTTGTTGGTGTTTTAGGATCTGTTCCATTTTTGATTTCTTCCTCATCTGGAATTCCATCATTATCATCATCTGAATCTTCTTTATCTGGGATTCCGTCTCCATCTGTATCGCGTAAAATTGGAACTGGAACTTTCACAGTAACTGTCTCGCCACCTTTTGTAACTTTAACCGGAATTTCGACTGTGCGTTCTTCTTCTTTTGGTTTCCAATCATTTACCTCTGGTTTTCCTTTAAGTTTACCTTCATCATCTACTGTTAAACCATTTACTGGGCCATCTACTGTAATGCTTGAACCTGGTTTGTTAGGTGTCACAACTGTAACTGGTGTAATTTGTGCTTTTTCCGGAACTGGTGCTGGGTTTATAACCTCAGCTGCTAAAGGTCCATTTGCTGTTCCTCTAGCTACAGGACTCTCAAGAGTAAGTACACCATCAATGTTCTTAGAAACTTTTGCAGTTACTTCTGTTTTATCTTCAACTTCAGTATCAGAAATTGTTACAACTCCTTCAGGTGATACTGATACTTTATCATCAGACTTACCATTTACAGTCCATTTGCTTCCAGATTTCGTAACTGTTACAGTTTCTGGACTTGTTTTACCTGTCGGTGTATAAGTAAGAGTAATTTTATCAATATCTTGTTGATTAGTACTATCAGGTTGTTTTGGTGGGGTAATTGTTACACTACCATTCTCTTTACCTTCTACGGTAGGTGCTGTTGGTGTTACTGCTAGAATTACTTTACGCTTGATTTCTGCTGGTGCAAATACATCTCTGGTCGTGCTAGTATCATCTGTCATATTATTAGCTTTAGTGCCTGGGAAGATTGCTGTTGCAGTTCGAGTATATTTACCTGAATTGTCAAGTGTTGTTCCTCGATCTTTATTAACGCCGTTTCTGTCTTTCCATGTCCAAGTCATACCACTTGGTAAATAATTGTTACCACGATCTGCTTTATCTTCACTATCGACTACTTTCAGATAGTTATGCGCATCAATATTTTTAGAACTATTATCTTTATTTAATGTTGAAGCAACTGGTACTTTTGCTATACCGTGCTCATCAAGATTTCTTGTTTCAATATCAACTACGCGGTACTTAAATTTGAAATCACGGCTATCTGAAGGATTACTTCCTTCTACGTGAATAGTTGATTCATGTACTCCTAAAGTTTCAGTATTCAATACAGTTCCTGAAGATAAACGAGTTTTATATTTCTTATCTTCTGAACTTCCATCTTTACCTGTTTGAGCTGTAAATGTAGATGGAGTTACCCCATTTGGAAGTCCTCCCTTAACTTCTACTTTAGAAATCACACCAGAGTTATCCGATACTTTTAACTCTGGGTTAAATGTAGCTCCACGATAAACTGTAAAGATTGGTTCATTGGCAGTTTCTGATAACTCTTTTCCATTTAGACTTGCTTTTGGCTTTTCATTATCCACTACATTGAAAACAACATTTCTCTCAGCTTTTTCTGGTGCAAATACTTGGACACTACCACGCTTACTTGGATTTTTAGGGAACACCGCAATCGCCTTATGAGTTTGTTTTCCTACTTTAGATAAAGTTACATTCGTATCTGATCCGTTAGCATTGTCCCAACGGAAGTTCATTCCTCCTGGGAAGTGAACATCTGCTTGCGATTCTACAACTGGTTTACCTGACTTGTCTTGCTTACCGGCTGTATTTAGGTATTCATTTGGATCACCTGACTTGCTGTTTAATTCGACTGTCTTAGGTGTGTTTTCCACAACAACATCGACAACTTTATACTTCATCAGATAGGTAGCACTATTTACACCATCAGAAATTTTGAACTTAGCTACGTGATCTCCTAGTGTCTGTGTATCAGCTACTGTTCCTGTAGATAGGTTCGTAGTGTATTTTTTATCTTCCGTACTTCCATCTTTTCCGGTTTGAGGTGTATAAGTTTGAGCTTTAGATCCATTTGGTAAGTTCTCAACACTCATAGAAGTAATGTTACCTGAATTATCCCAGGCTTTCACAGTCGGATTAAATGTAGCTCCACGATAGACATAAAATTGAGCAGATTTTGGTTCTGTCTCTGTTAAACGAACTCCACCAACCTCAACGATTGGTTTTTGGTTATCACGTGGTGTAACTTCGAACGTAAATGTTACATCATCAGCTTTATGACCTACATTATCAGTAGCTTTAAAAGTAATTGTATGAACCCCAACATCTTGTGCTGTTGTTGGAATCGTAATAGTTCTTACTTTTTCGGTATCAGTATCTGTTGGTGAATCAACAGATACTTGATTTGAAATGACCCTAGTACCGTATTTTGCTAGAAAATCATCAGTAATAAGATTAACATGTTTATCATCTCTTGCTGTTACTGTGAATCTTACAGTATCACCTTCAACTACTTTTACTGGCTTATCTGGTGAGATTTTTAATGTTGGAGCTTGTGTATCTGGTGCTTCTGTTGGAATAACAGGAGCACTTTTATCAGAAGTTACTGTTCCATTATTATTAGTAACTACTGTTTTAGCTGTAATAGGTTTTCCTGGTAGAGCTTCTGTAACTGTAATTGTCGCAGTCCCTCCTTTAGTTGTTCCAGTTCCAATCTCTCTATCACCATCGTAAAGCTTAACTGTCGAGCCCTCTGGCACTCCGTTTTGGACATTTACAGTAATTTGTTGATTTGGTAACCCTTTTTTATTAGTAACATTTGTTGTAATAATTGGTTGTTTTGGCTTAACGTTTAATATAACTGTTCCATCTGAACCAGAACCTTTGTCTTCTGAACTCGAACCGTCTTGATAAGTCGCAATAGAAGTATATTTGAATACTCCAGCTTGTGCTGTACTTGTTGGTTTGACGTCACCTTGCCAACTCCAAGTCATACCTGGAGGAAATGGTTTACCCTCTTTATGTCTAACATAACCTGAATTTGCAGGATCATCTGGATCTCCCAAAGCATCTCCTACTGTTTTTGTAACTGTTAAACCTTGGATTGGGTCTTTTGGTGCGTCAGGGGTATTTACTAATCTTGTTCCAGTAGCAGCATACACATATCCTGCCGTTGCGTTTGTAGCTAATCCTGCTTTAACAGTTACAGCCATTGTTCCCGCTGCTTTAGCTTGATCCGCCGTTACATTATCCCTTAAACGCATCTTGACATGATATTTATAGGCATAATTAACATGTGGTGCAATAGTTAAAAGATGGGAATAAGATAAACCTGGATAACTTCCATTCTGTTTTATGATACCATTTAAATCAGAATTATTTTGTAAATTCTTCAACATTTGCTGACGTTGATCATTCCTGTTAGGTCCACCAGTTAGCTGATAAAAACTAAAGCCATCGTTCCAAAGTCTTTGGGAGCTATCATCCTCAACTTTTGAAGGAACATAATAAGTAGGCCCTACCTTAGTAAAGTTATTAGGATTATGAGAAAGAGTTCCTCCACTTCCATTATTTCTATAGCGTTCATAATAAGTGTCAAAAAGAGTTGCTCCAGGATAATTTCCACCTTCTATATGTAAAATATCACGTGGCGGATAAAACCAAAATGCATTTCTTGCATTTCCATCTAATGCTTTACCATCATTTTGGAAATAAACGTCATAGGTAATATACTTTTTACCATTTTCTTCGCTATATTTTGCAGTCATGAATGTTTTCTGGATTGTTCGATCACGATCCCCGATATCTGTGCTACCCTGCCTTTTTGCTTCTGATATAAATTCTTTAACATTAATTAAAGCATTTTCTACACGACCATATTCAACAGTAGTCGCTCTAAAACTTGTACCTTCACCCATGCTCTTACCATTACGTGAGTCACGAGATCCTGAAGTCAAACGTGTTGTAGCGTTTTTAACAGAGTTAAACATTCTCTTCACACGTTTTGTCATATCTTCAACATCGTTCAGAGAAACTGTTGTATTTTCAAGAACACCTTGAGCTAAGCCCAATAGTTCATTGGCTTTTTCAAGAACTTCTTTGCTAGTCTCATGCTCAGGCACTTCCAGAACTGCTGCCTTCAATTGATCTACAGATACTTTCAAAGCATCTTTTTTAGCTGATACAGTTTGGCTCTCTTCGCTTGCACTTACTTCAGGAGAAGATTGGTTGGCTAGGTTATCAGCTTGCTTCTCAGTTTTATCTACTTGTTTATCAACTTTTTTATCTACTTGAACCTCAGTTGATTCCTTAGCAGCTGATACGACTGTCACATCTTTAGACAAGAGTTCCGCAAGCTCATCAATATCCTTTTGAGCTAGCTCAGAACTTTCTAGGGATTCTTTCCCTTTTTGAAGTCTGTCTTTAATAGGTGATACTACTGACTCGTCAAGGTTTAATTTAGTTGAAAGAAGAGCATTTAATTCTTCAACTACTTTTCTTAACTTGGCTTTATCAACTGTAGGCGCGTTATTTACAGGAACTGCAGGCGATTGATTTTCTGGAGATTTATGTCCTTCATCTACTTTGTTTGCAGTAGATTCTGGACTCTCTTTAGGCAATTCGGCCTCACCTTTAGGGTTTACTACACCCGCATTAAGTTGTGAAGTCTTGTCAACTACACTATCCGCACTCGCAACGCGGGCACCTAAAAACATCAGCGCTGCAACAGCAACTGAAGCAGCACCGAAACTATACTTACGAATAGAAAAGCGCAAAACTTTTTCACGTTGCTGGCGCTTGATTCTATTGAGTGAATTTGATTTATTTTCCATTGTTCCTCCTTATGTTAAAATACAAAATCAAATTAAAAGCAATATTCCCTCTGGGAATAAAACAATAAAAACCACTATGATGGACATTTCACATCACAGTTTTGACAGCTAGATTATACCACTTTCAATATATTTAATCAATTAAAATGGTATAAATACAAGCAATCCAAAGAAAGCGCAATCAGCAAATATATAATAATTAAAAACAACTCTGAATAACGATAAATATCCCATCCTTAATTTTAAAATATTCTTCAGATATATCCTATAAATATAATTTTATATTATTACAAAATCAAAAAAATAAATTTCTTCCTTAAAAAAACAAATATATAATAGTTTTAATTAAAAATCCTATCATTGGTTCCGTGTACCTATAATTTTAAAGCATATACTTATACAACAATATTTCTTGAATAGTCTATCAACAAAAGGGGAACCTTGATTTCAAATGAGTATAACAGATTGAAGCTAGAATAGTATAATATGACTTCTAATTCATTTTTAAAAATTAATCTAAATCCCCTCATCGATTTGTACATATTTTATTTCAACCCATTATCTCTAGGTACGAATATTGATATCTACTTTTTTCTAGAATACGACAACAGCCTTGTACCTCTTGAAATGAGGAACAAGGCCGTTTCTTTATCTTTTACATTCATTGTCCACTTAACAATGAACAATTCATATTTTGACTACATTTTTATTTTAGTCTTCTTTTTTCTTTCCAATAAGAAATCTGAGACCGCCTAGCATACCAAGAAGTCCTAGAGATGCAAGAGTCGCGTTTGATTCTGTTCCTGTATTTGGCAATACATTTTGAGAATTATTTGACTTAGCTCTATTATCAATAGAATCTGTAGCATCTTCATGATTTTCATTCGGAGTAACTGCATCTGGAATTGGAGTTGGTGATACAGCTGTATCTTGACCAGAATTTCCATTAGCATCAGGTATTACTGGCGTAACTGGAGTTGGAGTGGTTAGCGCAGGTGTATCGTGACTAGAATTTCCATTAGTATCAGGTGTTACTGGAATTGGAGTTGTGTTTGAACTTACTTTTCTGAAAATGTGAGTCATTACTGGTTCATTTTCATCAATCACAGTTCGTACAAATTCATATCCAGAAATTGATCCATGTTCAGCATCCTTTTCACTACCTGTCTTAAGGGATGGTTTCAATCCATTTCCATCTTCACCAATCCATCGAACCTCAATCATGAGCTCTGGCAATTCAATTGAATCTGGTAATAGACCATTTTCAAAAATTGTTACCTTAGGCGGAGTTGTTACATTAGGAACTTCCACAGATGGTTTACCTGGCTCAGTAGTCTTACCTATACCTGGTTTTTCTACATCTGGTAGATCACTGTTTGCTACTTTACCTTTACCATCTTCGCCTGAGATTTCTACCTTAGTTCCTGGTGGGTATGTTGAGCCATCTGGTTTCTTCGGTGTTACTGTAACTTCACCTGTCTTAGGATCTTGTTCTATCTCTACTTTTGGTTCTTTCGTTTTACCATAAGTTCGAACTGTTGTTGGAGTTACCTTACCTGTTTTTGGATCAACCTCATAGGTAGTGGTATCAATCACATCACGACCTTCAGGATTTTTAGATTGTTCAACCTTAGTTTTAGCTCCTACTTTAACGATTGTCTTACCTGCGGGGATGAATACTGGATTACCAACGTGTTCTGTGATATGACCGTCCTTTGGATCTACATAGTAAGTAGTTGTAGTAACTGTTTTACCTTTTTCACCCTCAGTACGCTGATCTGGTGTACCGAAGTCTTTTTCAACATCTTTAACATATTCCACTTCTGGTTCAATCGGAGTTTCTACTACTTCGTCTTTGGCCGAGACCTTGACCACTGTAGTAGTTGAAAGTTTGATAACAGGTTGACCTTCATGTGGAATGAGGCTGCCGTCTGTAGGATTAACTGCATATGTTGTGGTTACTGTTCTGGTACCTGGAGTACCAGCTACTGTTACATTAGCTTCACCTTTGGCTCTTGTGGCATCTTTCTCATAACGAACACTTGGTTCAAGTGACGTAACAACAACTGTTGATTTAGCGCCATTTGGACTGGTAATGTCTTTCCTTACAGTTGGAGTAAGGGCACCGGTACTTGAATTGACTTGATAGCTGGTTGTCTTCTTAACTACATCATCACCATCTTTAAGGTATTCAACCTCATCCTTAGCTGGGACCTTGACCACTGTAGGCGTTGAAAGTTTGATAACTGGTTTTCCTTCATGTGGAATAAGGCTACCGTCTGCAGGGTTAACAGTATAGGTTGTGGTTACTGTTCTTGTTCCTGGTGTACCAGCTGTTGTTACATTAGCTTCACCTTTGGCTTTTGTGGCGTCTTTCTCATAACGAACACTTGGCTCAAGTGAGGTAACAACAACTGTAGATTTGGCGCCATTTTGTTTGAACACTTCCTTTTTCTCTGTTGGAGTGAGAGCACCGGTACTTGCATTGACTTGGTAGCTGGTTGTCTTCTTAACTACATCATCACCTTCTTTGAGGTATTCAACCTCATCTTGAGCTGGGACTTTGACCACTGTAGGTTTTGCGGGAACTACCACTGCAGGTTCTTCATGCGGAATGAGGCTGCCATCTGTAGGATTGACAGTATAGGTTGTGGTTACTGTTCTAGTACCTGAAGTACCAGCTACTGTTACATTAGCTCCACCTTTGGCTCTTGTGGCATCTTTCTCATAACGAACACTTGGCTCAAGTGGTGTAACCACAACTGTAGTTTTGGAACCATCTTGTTTGAACACTTCCTTTTTCTCTGCTGGAGTAAGGATACCTGTACTTGCATTGACTTCGTAAGTGGTTGTCTTCTTAACAACGTCATCACCATCTTTAAGGTATTCAACCTCATCCTTAGCTGGGACCTTGACCACTGTAGGAGTCGAAGGAACTACCACTGCAGGTTCTTCATGCGGAACAAGACTGCCATCTGTAGGATTAACTGTGTAGGTGGTAGTTACTGTACTTGTTCCTGGGGTACCAGCTGTTGTTACATTAGCTTCACCTTTAGCTCTCGTGGCATCTTTCTCATAACGGACACTTGGCTCAAGTGGTGTAACGATAACTTTAGATTTAGCACCGTTTCTCTTGAAGATTTCTGTTGTCTCTGTTGGAGTTAGGGAGCCCGTACTTGCATTGACCGCGTAAGTTATGGTCTTCTTAACAACATCATCGCCTTCTTTGAGGTATTCGACCTCATCTTTAGCTGAAACTTTGACCACTGTCGGAGTTGACGGTTTGATAACTGGTTGGCCTTCATGTGGAATGAGACTGCCATCTGTCGGATTAACTGTGTAGGTGGTAGTTACTGTTCTTGTTCCTGGTGTACCATCTGTTGTTACATTAGTTTCACCTTTGGCTCTTGTGACATCTTTTTCATAACGAACACTTGGCTCAAGTTGGGTAACAACAACTGTAGATTTGGCACCACTTTGTTTGAAGATTTCCTTTTTCTCTGTTGGAGTAAGGTTACCTGTACTTGCATTGACCGCGTAACTTGTAGTCTTCTTAACCACGTCGTCGCCTTCTTTGAGGTATTCGACCTCATCTTTGGCCGGGACCTTGACCACTGTCGGAGTTGACGGTTTGATAACAGGTTGCCCTTCTTGTGGAATGAGGCTACCGTCTGTCGGATTAACTGTATATGTTGTAGTTAGTGTACTTGTCCCCTGAGTGCCAACTATTGTTACATTAGCTTCACCTTTAGCTCTTGTGGCGTCTTTTTCATAACGAACA